>JAFTSR010000258.1 GCA_017467225.1 Clostridia bacterium
GGATACGTAAGGGGAGCGGGCTCCCCTTACGCACGTTTTCTTTCGCCTATTTCTTTGTCGTGTGACAAAGAAATAGGCACATCTAACAAAAGTTAGAAAGCTCTGTTCGCACTCCCTAAACCGCTCCATACCGCCAGTACACATACACCGGCACCGCCGACCATCCGTGGCACAGGCTACCTGCGCCGCCGAAATCACGCTCGCCTGCGGCCGTTTCCCAAAACGTGGTCGCGCCCTGTGCCAGCATGCCGCCCCATATACGATCAATTTCATCCAGAACGAACGCATGATAAGCTTCGTCCTGCAGCAGTGCGTCGTAGCGGAAGATGCTGTAAGACAAGGTCACCTCATGCAGCGTAGCGTCATGTGCCAGATTTTCACGCACGCGGCTTGCCTGATCGCTCGGACATGCACCGCAGCACAGCGCCAGCGCCTGCGTCAGCTGTGCGCGGTGGTAGCGCTGACCGTCGCGCAGGCGCAGATAGGTGTCGTACACACCGGCCGTGCTGTCAAAAAAGGTGTTGTGAATGGCGCTGTTCAATCGGTCGCGCGCAGCAAGCAGCCGCTGAGCCTCCCCTAGCTGCTCCAGGCACATATATAGCTGCGAAAGTGCCGCCATCGCCAATGAAACAAAGCAATTGAGCGGCGCATCGTAGGTCATATCCTCGGGTGCGACGCTGCCGCCAATGCTTCCCTCAAGTCCGGTCTGCCATTCATAGAAATTCCAGTGCTTCTCCTCGGGATAGCAGGTCAAAAGACCGTTCTCCTCCATTCGCGCCAAAAATCCATCAACAATGCGCGCAGCGGTCGGCAAAAGCTCTCGCGCCGTGGCAAGATCGCCGGAAAACGCCACGTATTCCGCCAGCTGCACCACAAACATGGCGCTGAATGCGGGAATGGTGATTGAGCAGCGTGCCGGCGAGCAAAGCTCCAGCAGATTGTCCTCACGCAGCGAACGCGCGATCAGTGCCAATGACGCGCGGGGTGCTGCCGTTTCGTCATAAGCGTAATAGCCGCACAGCATCTGATTGCGCGAGTCCATGGTGTACAGCGCCTGCTCGCGCCACGGGCAGTCCTCATAGTGATCATGCAGGCATAGACGCAATGTGCGCAGACAGGCATCATAAATTTCGGCACGGATACCTTGGACACCCGCCGGATAAGGCAGCGGTTCGGGCAGCGGATAATCCACCGGGCAAACGCCGGCGTAGGCAATGCTCACCTCGGATGACTGCGCGGCAACGTTGAGCTGCAAGTAGCGCAGACCCAAGCGGCGCAGCGGATACAGCAGCTGCGTCTGTCCTGCAGGCAGGCGACAACGACCGGCAAAGCAGCGACCGCCGATCTCGGTGCGCACGCGACCGTCCGCCAGGTGCTCACCCCAGCCGATCAGCACATCCGTCTCTTTCGCCAGCGTCACATCCAGCGTCAAAAAGCCGACCTGCTCTGCACCAAGGTCAAAAATATACGCCGTACCTTGTGCGCAGTGTGACGCAACGAAAGGAGCTCGCTGCATGCGCACGCCAAAGGCCATCTCACTCACGCCATCAATCTCGGCATAATTCTCGCGCTTCACGAAAGTCGAAGGAACATGCTCGCCCATCTGCAAAGGTGCAATCGGGCGCGGATACAGCTCGCTCGGCATATCCGAGAGCACCTCGGTCACGCATCGTTCGCCACACAGCGGCGCCGTGTAATCTATGTCAAAGGAAAAGCCCAGCTGTCCCGTCACCATTGGCACGCCGCGACTGCGATGACGGTCGGTGCGGTACAAAAGCGTCTGTGCGTCCGAGCGCCAAACTGCCGTTCCCGTCGCGTCACACAAGCAGAAAATGACGCCTGCACACTCGCGGCGATCGGTCGAGGTATCGCAATTTTGCGAGGTGAGAAGCAGATACAGCCGTCCGCCGCGCAGCTGCTCGGCATCCAGGACGCGCTCCTCGCATACCTTGTGCGACGCATAGTCGGTAAACTGGCCAAAGGCCGGGCAAGTGTTTTCCCTGCCCTCACGCGAGCAGTACAGCGCGAAGTCCGAGTCCACGCTGATGTGCAGCGTCCACGCGCCCGTCGCGTCGGGCGGAACGCGGAGAGGACATTCGGCCACCAAAAACATATTGGGCTCGTCGTAATCGCGTGCCCAGATCCATGCAGCGTCCTGCAGATAATTTTTCATACGGTGCCTCCTTTTTGTATCGCGGTGATTCTAAAACAAGTATATCACACTTTTTCTCACTTGTCAACGCATAATTCGACCAAAAAAGCAGCCCTTTTACGGTATAATGATGCCGTAACATAAAAGGAAAGGACAACCCTTACGGGTCATGATCCGCGTATGCAACAATCTTCTGCCTTCTCCGGCCGTGCGCAGCGGCTGCGGCAATGGCTGCTTTCACGTCGGCACGTCGACGCTTCCTCAAAGGACGCCGAGCAAAACACCCCGTCACAGCACGCCGCACACCGTGCTTTGCTTCGCTCCGGCGCCATGGCGTTGCTCGGCTATGCACTCACCCGTGCCTCACTTCTCTTTTCAGTCAATCCACTGCCTGCCGCTCTGCTCATCGCCGCGCCGAGCTCTCTTACTGCCACCCTTTTTGGGGTTTTATTTGGCCTTTGGCAAGGCGCGCCGCATCCGTCCGTCACGCTTCTGACGGTATCGGTCGGCTGGCTTTTGCGCATGGTGCTGCGTCTGTATGCCTATCCCGGCGGATCGGCACATGCCGATGAGCGTCTTGCCTACCGTCGCGCGCTCCTGGCGCATCTTTCCCACACCGTTCGCACCCTTTACCGCGGCGAGGATGGCGACCATCCGCCGACCGCATCCGCTGCTCCGCCCTCCCAGGCACTTCCCACCTCGCTGCGCACGCTATGCGCGCTTTTTGGCGGCGTTGCAGGCGCGCTCTGGCATTGCGCACATGGCGGCTTTACCTATTACGATCTATATGGTGCCTTGCTTTTACTGCTGCTCACCCCAAGTGCTTGCGCTCTCTTTTGCTTTGCGCTGGATGCAGAGAAGGCGCATCAGGGCGCGCTGCGGCCGCGTATGGGACAGGCTGCGCTCCTGTGCTCAGTCTGCTTTTGCCTGCGCGCGTCCACCTTCTTCGGTATTTCCCTGCCCGTGGTTCTGCTGCTTTGCCTGGCGCTCTATCTTGTACCGCGGCGCGGTATCGGGCTTGCCTTGGGTGCGCTGCTGCTTGGAGGGCTGTCCATCGACGCGACAGTTCTGCCGCCCATGCTGCTGTGCGTGATCATTTATACGCTGCTTTGTCGCGCGGCACGGTGGTTAGCGCTTCCGCTGGCCACCGCGGCTGGTCTTTTAGGCGCCCTGGCCGGTGGAAAGGTGTTCTTTTGGCAGATCGCGCCCTGCTTTTGTATCGCTGCGCTGATCATCAGCATGTACACGCGTATCAGTCGACGCGCAGCCGTCTCGCCCGAGCGCCGTGCGTCGCACTATCAGCACGATGCGGCCTTTTCGTCGCTGCGTGCCGAGCAAGCGCGTATCGAGCATTTGAATGCGCGGCTGTGCACCATGTCCGGTGCATTTGGCGGGCTTTGTGAGGTGCTTCTACACATGGGAGATCGACTGCGTTACACCGCCTCCCTTGCCGGAGACCCCGTACACGCCGAGGCATTTGCCAAGGATTGCAGTGTCATGGCCGGACTTTTGCGCGACGCGCTTGCCGAAGATGCGCGCACCCTGCACGCGGACGATCAGCGTGCCGAGGCGCTGGGTCAGTTGCTGCGCCAAGAGCAATTTCCCTTTCGGCAGCTGGTTTGCCTTGTCGGCGCGGATCGCTGCCGCATTGAGCTGTACGGCTGCTCATCAGCCGCAGACGCCGCCGTGCGTGAGCGGCTGCACCGTTTGATCGAGCAGCAGACCGGCTTTGCTCTACGGACGCCGATCTGCGACACCAGCGCCGGGGAGAACGGTGTGCTGGTGCTGCAATCCCGTCCGCGACTGTCGATGCAATGCATGTTTCGCTCGCTGGCGGCCGGCATGGGACTTTCGGACGAGCCACAAGCAAAAGCAGCAACAAAAAAAGTCCCCGGCTGTGGGGACAGCATTCGCTTTTTCTCTGACGGGCAGGAGCATTTTTTCGCGCTTTTGTGCGACGGAATGGGCAGCGGCGAGCAAGCCGCGCTGACCTCCGGCATGAGCGTTTTGCTGCTTGAGAGAATGCTGCGCGCCGGTGTCGGCATTGACACGGCGCTGACCATGCTCAATCACTACCTTTTCTCCCGTATGGGCAAGAGCGGCGAGAGCACCACCACGGTCGATCTGATGATGGTGGATCTGTTCAGCGGCAAGGCGCGGTTTATCAAAAGCGGCGCGGCGGACACGCTGCTTTTGCGCGACGGACAGCTATACGCCATCGGCTGTCGCACCTTCCCGCTCGGTGCGCTGTCGGGAATTGACGTGCAGATCGTTCCCTTCTCTTTACGCCACGGCGATCTCATTCTGATGATGAGCGACGGCATAGCCGACGTTTTGGAGAGCGATTCTTCGCTTTCGGCACATGCATCATCGGACGACGAGCCCACACCCGAGGACAACAAAGCGCAAAACTGGCTCTACGACATGTTGGACACGCCGCCCTCCGACGACAGCATGGAAACACAGCTGCTGCTGGAGCGCATTCTGCAAACCGCCCGACAGCGCGGCTCGCCGGACGACATGACCGTCGCGCTTTTGCGTGTGGTGGGTGAGTGAGTGAAGAAATGGGTAAATGCGGGGGGAACGAGTTTGCCGTTCGCGCTTGCGCGATGATGGCGTTCAGCCATCAAGGTAAACTCGAAGGTCGCTTGCGACCGGCCCCTCGCGCTCCCCTTCAAAAACTTTTGATCAATTTATTTGCTAAAGTTGGAGCGGTTCTGTTCTATATAGAAAAATCGGGCATCCATGTGGGACCCCTGCCCCACACGATGGATCTATCAAAACTGAACTGTGGATAAGTTTTGATTATAGTCTTTCTGCCTCCCTAACAAATTTAGCTTGTTCCTTTTTCCATAAGTTTTTTGAAGGGGGTGCGGGGGGAACTTTTGTACACAAAAGTTCCCCCCGCTCTACTTATTCATACAACACCTTCGCCTTTTCGATCTGCTTATGATAGCGATCCTCCTCGGAGAAGACGCAGCCGCAGTATTTCTGCATATAGAAGCCAAGCTCCTTGGCGCGCGCATTACCGGCACGGAAGTTCGGTCGGAAATCGCGATAAAGGAAGTGCACACCGTATTGCTTGCCGTAGCGCTCGGCGGCTGCAGCAATGCCGTCATGATCCTGGTACAGGCTGCACAAAAGCGTCGTGGTGAACGCCTCAAAGCCGTGCTCGGCGGCATATCGTGCCGTTGCCTCCAGGCGATGCTCGTAGCAATAGCGGCAGCGGTGCTCGATATCCTCGGCTACCGCCTTGACAAACTCTCGCAGCCCGTAATTTTCGGCGACGATCAACTCCATACTTATGGTCGGTGCAAAGTTGAC
>JAFTSR010000259.1 GCA_017467225.1 Clostridia bacterium
GCTGGCCAATGCCCTGGCCGCATACGAGCTGCAAAAGGGCCGTACCGAACCGTTTGTCTTTCATCCCGTCAACCGGCTGGATCGGAATACCTCCGGCATTGTCTTGGTTGCACGGCACGCGCTGGCAGCACAAAGACTGGGCGAGGCCATGGCACGCGGTGAGATCAAAAAAACATATCTCGCGCTGCTGCGCGGCGTTCCCACGCCACCCAAGGGACGCATTACTACGGGCATCCGCCGCGCCGAGCAAAGTATCATTTTGCGCCAGGTCACACCGCTCGGCGCACCGGGCGCAGCCGATGCACGGACGGATTATCGCCTGCTGCACACGTTTCCCTCTCCCGCGTTGCCTTCGCAAATGCCGCTGTCCTTGGTTTGTGCCATGCCGCTGACCGGTCGCACACATCAGCTGCGCTTGCATTTTGCTCACATCGGCACGCCGATTTTAGGTGACGATTGGTACGGAGATGGGATCCTTCCGGGCGTACTGGAGCGCCACGCGCTGCACAGTTATCAGCTGACCTTTCCTCATCCGCGCACACATGAGGCTGTGACGCTGCACGCACCGCTGCCGCCTGATCTTGCCTCTTTACTTCCTTCCGACTTCAATTTTATCAACCAAGAGTTTATTTTATAAACTAAAAATATCATTATTCCCGGAGAACACTATGCTTTCATCCATTCGCGACCGTCTTTCGCACCTACGTGCACGCGCACCGCGCGACTACGGCAGGCTGTCTCTCGCATCCAAGATCATCTATCTCTCGCTCATTCCCACGGCGCTGATTTATCTCATCGCCCGACTCAGCCCAACCTTTTCTGACTTTTTCAATCGCTACATCAGCCAACCGTTGCGCTGGCTGTATGCCAAGCTGACCAATCTTCTGCCTTTTTCTCTGGCAGAGGGACTGTTGTTGCTACTCCCCGTTTTGCTCGGACTTTTACTTTGGCACGCTGTGCGCAAGCGCACCGCTACCCGCCGCCACATGCTGATTTATACCGCCGAGATTTTGAGCATTGCCGCGCTTTTGTTGGTCATTTTCGTTTGGAATTTCGGCATCGGCTACTACACCTCGCCGCTCAACGCACCGGACAAGCTGGATCTGCAGCGCACAGATGTCAGCGCGCAGCAGTTATACGACACCGCGCTGATCCTGGTCGATCAAGTTAACGCGCACGCCGCCGAGGTGGAATACCGCTACGACGATTTTTCCATCATGCCCTACTCGCGCGGAGAGATGAACCGCAAGCTGCTCGCCGCCTACGAGGATTTTTGCACGGAATACGATTTCATGGACACCTTCGGGAGCCGCGTCAAGCCGGTCATGCTCAGCGAAGCCATGTCATACACGCACATCACCGGCGTGTATTCCTATTTTACGGGAGAGGCCAATCTCAATGTTGTCTTCCCCGACTATTCGCTGCCCTACACGGCGGCGCACGAGCTGGCGCATCAGCGCGGCATCGCGCGAGAGAATGAAGCCAATTTCATCGCCTTTTTGGTCTGCATTCGCTCCGATGATCCTTATATTCGCTACAGCGGCTATCTCAATCTGTACGAATACGTCGCCTCTGCACTCTATCGCGCCGATCCGACGCTGTATAGCGACGCCCGTTCGCGTCTTGTTTCGCCCGTTCGCCAGGAATTGCGTGCTTACAGCGCATTTTTTGATAAATACCGCGACAGCGCCGTCAGTGAGGTCAGCGGTGCCATCAACAATTCCTATCTGCAGCTGCAGGGCACCGAGGGCACGCGCAGCTATGGTCTGGTCGTCGATCTTGCCGTGGCATATTACGGCAAGTCAGAGCCGCGCTGAAGCCCTTGGCTGACTCGACGGATCTCTTGCCGATTTTTCCACAGAAAGTACAGGTTGACCAGCGTCATGCCGCCGATGGCAAAATCGGCCAGCTGCCAAACCAGCTCAGATGCGTAGCACGCGCCGACGACGATCATGCTGCAGTACAGCAGCAAAAGCATGCGTGCCACCCGTTTGCCGGATTGCCTTGGCATGAGATACACGCCCGCGCGCTGCATATAATGTGACCAGCAAAGCACCGTCGCCAGACCAAAGCAGCATACCGACGCACACAGAAATATTCTCGCTCCCTTGCCAAGCAGCTGTTCAAAAGCCAGCAGCGTCACCATCATTGGGGTGGCATCAGGAAGTGCCCTACCTTGAAATGCCAAAAGGATGATCAGTGCCGTCCCCGTACACAGCAGGTGCGTATCCACAAACACCTCCAAAATACCCATGCCGCCCTGCGCAACGGCATCCACAGTATCAGCGTCGGCATGCGCCATCGGCGAGCTGCCGCAGCCCGCTTCGTTGGACAAAAGGCCCCGCATGGTGCCAAACCGCAGTGCGCGCGAGCCAAGAAACGACAGAACTCCACCAAGTATCCCTCGTCCGCCCTGATCGGCATCTCCCGGATGCAAGCCTGCGCGGACAATATCGCCAAGTACCCCCGGGACATCCCCCGCACGGCGGAAAAGTCCCCACAGCGTCAGAAGGCAAAATCCCAGCGTCATCCAGGGAACCAGCTGCTGCGCCAGCGCCACGACGCGCCCTTCACCGCGCATACCGAGCAGCCAGATCACCAGCGCAACAACCACGCCAATCAGCACGGGAGAGAGTGCCCATTGCGCACGGATTGCCGTTGAAACCGCATTCACCTGGATCATGCCACCCATGCAAACGGCATCCAGCAGCAAAAGAAGTGCAAATGCCCTTCCCCACCGCCTGCCAACGCGCTTTTTGGGGAACGTATCTTCCATATAGTACATAGCACCGCCCTGCCAACCATCGCCGCATCTGCGCCTGTGACCAAGCGCCAGCACAACCTCAGCGTATTTGAGTAGCATGGCCAGGGTAGCACTGACCCACATCCAGAAGACCGCTCCAGCGCCGCCATAGATAATCGCGCCGGCAACGCCCACCAGGTTGCCCACACCAAGCACGCCGGCAAGCGAGAGCGACATGGCCTTCAGCGGCGTCGTACCGCTTCCGTGGGTCGGTGCGAGCATGCGCTTGATAAGATGGACGGGATGCATCCACACGCCCCGCAAAGCAAGCAAAAAATAGCCCCCGGTGATCATCAGTGCCAACGGAACAAGAAGACCCGAGACGGCAGCGTTCCACTTTTCCAACCAATTCATGATATGCATATTTGCTTGCCCTGCCTCCAGACTCTTTGATTTTTTCAGGAAAATACGGCCTTTTTTCGCAAATTTTCTTGTAATTGTTAAAAAATTGTGAACTTCTCAAAAACCTATTGACTTTTTTGAAAAAAAGTATAAAATATATACAGGTTTAGCACTCGTGCCGATTGAGTGCTAAAAACCGACATAAAATTTGTTACACAAGCGTGTATCATAGATTTAAGGAGGAACTTAAAAATGACACTGAAACCCTTAGCAGACAGAGTTGTCATCAAGCTGATCGAGGCACAGGAAAAGACCCAGTCGGGTATCTTTCTGACCGCTTCCGCACAGGAAAAGCCCCAGGTAGCAGAGGTCGTAGCCGTTGGTCCCGGTGGACTGGTTGACGGTCACGAGGTCAAGATGGTGGTCGAAGTCGGTATGAAGGTCATCACCAGCAAATACGCAGGCACCGAGGTCAAGGCCGACGGTGTTGAGTATAACATCGTTCGTCAGAGCGACATTCTCGCGATCGTGGAGTAATCCCCTCGCACCACTATATGATTAAAGGAGAATAATTATTATGGCAAAAGATATTCTTTACGGCATTGAAGCGCGCAACGCACTGATACGTGGCGTTGATAAGCTGGCTAACACCGTCAAGATCACGCTGGGTCCCAAGGGTCGCAACGTCGTTCTTGACAAGAAATACGGCTCTCCGCTGGTCACCAACGACGGTGTGACCATCGCCA
>JAFTSR010000260.1 GCA_017467225.1 Clostridia bacterium
CGGCGAGGGCAGTCACGGCGCACAGCGCGAGCGCGCAGGCGACGACGGCGAGTCGCGCGGTCGCGCGGCGAACCGGGCGACGGTTGTTTGCTTTCATGGTCTGTACCTCCATCCAGAAATCATCGGAGGTACGCAGCGGGCGAAACGCCGCCCGATAGGTTTCTTTATTCGTTCTCATTCCATACCTCCGTCAACGTGGTTTTCAGGAGCCGCCGGCCGCGCGCCAGCCGGGTCTTGACGGTGTTTTCCTTCGCGGAGAGGATGGCGGCGATCTCCCGGACGCTGTAACCCTCGTAATAGTACAGGTGCACAACGATCCTGTACTTCTGCGGCAGCGCCAGCACCGCGTCCAGCACGCGGCGGTCTTCCTCGGTCTCAAACGTCAGCTCCGCCATGTAGTCCTCATACGACACGCGGTTTCGACGCCAGAACGACAGGGCGGTGTTTTTCGCGCGGTTGATCGCGACGCGCAGCAGCCACGCCTTGATATGCGCCTCACTTTCAAACTGCTTGTCGCTGTTCCAGTAGCGCAAAAAGGTCTCCTGTGCGATGTCCTCGGCGTCCTCCCGCGATTTTACGATGCTGAACGCCGCCGCGTAGAGGTCGTCCTTATATCGTTGTACCAAATACTCTGTGTCAAGTCTCATACCGGACTCCTGAAACGGTCATTGAAGGTCCTTCGCCTACAATACAAACGAGCGCGGCAAAAGGTTTCATCCGAATGCAAAAGCGGGAGCCGCGGCTCCCGCTTTTCAGAGATCATTTGAGATCATAGACCTCGCTGAATTTCGTCTCGAGATAGTCGAGGTAATAGCCGGGGTCCAGCGCCTCGCCCGTGATGGCGCGGATCCATTCGTCCGGCGTGGAGGTCGAGGCGATGGAGAACACATGCTCCTTCAGCCACGCGCCGACCGTTTTCAGATCGCCCGCGCGCATGCACGCGTCGAAGTCCAGATCCTGCCGCATGCGGTGCAGGATCTGCGCGCCGTAGGCGTTGCCGAGGGCGTAGGACGGGAAGTATCCGTAGCCCAGCCCGGTCCAATGGACGTCCTGCAGGCAGCCCTGCGTGTCGCTCGGCACCTCGACGCCGAGGTACTCCCGGTACTTCGCGTTCCAGAGCGCCGGGATCTCATCGACCGTGATGTCGCCGTTGATGAACGCCTTTTCCAGCTCATAGCGCACCATGATGTGCAGGCAGTAGGTCAGCTCGTCTGCCTCGATGCGAATCAGACTCGGGCGCGCGATGTTCACGGCCTCGTAGAGCTCGCGCTCCGTCACGTCGGCGAAGACGTCGCCCGTCAGCGCGCGCAGCTTCGGGAAGATATAGCGGATGAAGCCCTCGCTGCGCCCGACGATGTTTTCAAAAAACCGGGAGATCGTCTCGTGCATGCCGTTGGTCATGCGGTCGGCGCAATGGTTTGCGTAGATCTCCTCCGGCTCGTTTTGCATGAACAGCGCGTGCCCGCCCTCGTGCAGGGTCGAGAAGATGTTGGAGATGAAATTCTCCTCGTAATAATGCGTCGTCACACGCACGTCCTTCGGTCCGAAATTCGTGGTGAAGGGGTGCTCCGTCGTCATGAGCACGAGCGCCGTTTCGCGCAGCCCCTCCAGCTCCAGCAGCCAGCGGGAGAATTCCTCCTGCTGCGATATCGGCACCGGGCGGGACATGAAGTCCTCGCGGATGGGCTTGCCCTCTGCTTGGATGCGCCGTACGAGCGGCACGATGCGCGCCTTGAGCGCGGCGAAAAACGCGTCGAGCTGCTGCTCAGAGCCGCCCTTTTCGTTGTCGTCGAGACAGGTGTTGTAGTAGCCCTCGGGGTGTTCGTCGCGCAGATCGATGCTCATGCGCTGATAGCGGATGAGCGCCGCGAGCGAGTCGCGGAATTTGGAAAAGTCGTTCTCCCGCTTCGCCGTCAGCCAGTCGCTGTAGGAGTGGCTCGCCGCCATGTCCATCTCAAAGCTCAGCTCGGGGGAGATGTTCTTCTCCCGCGCGTAGCTTTCATAGAGGTGCTCCACAGCCTTTTTCTGCACAAAGGTCAGCCCCTCGCCGTCCGCGTGCAGCTCGCACAGCAGCCGCACATACTCGGGGTCGTGCGTCATGGCGTAGAGCTGCTTGCCGAGGATCGCCATGTCCTCGCCCGCGTGCTCCATGCCCTCCGGCGGCGCGCAGCACTCCATATCGAAGCTCACCTTGCCGAGCACGCGCCCGTAGGCCTCAATCTCGTCGAGGCGGGCAAAGAGCAGCTTCAGTCGTTCGGTGTTCGTCATATCCGTTCTCCTTTGCGTCGGTCGTATGGCAGCAGTATATACCCCGCGCGCCGCCGCGTCAAATGCAGACGGGCGTTTTTGTATCAACAGGAAATCCTTGCTATTTTGGATCTCAGATGGTAAACTGAGAGTGCCAAGCAATCGAATCATTTGACCAAGACGGGAATCGTTTTACCTTCCGGTAAAAACGCATTCTCTATCTTTGCGTTCCCGTCTTGCGGTTCAAAGATTGCTTGGCAGCACAGGAGATGCGTTTTTCGTGCGCAGCTCCGGCTGCGCACTTTTTGGTTTAGGAGGAAAAGAGAATGAAGAAACCGTTGACACTGTTATTAACATTATTTCTAGTTGCAAGTGTTCTTCCACTACAAGTGCTTGCTTCGGGCTATGGTGTTCCAGTAAGCTATGCCGGTCAGGTCATAGATACCATGACTTTCAATGGTATTCGTGTAGAAGCGGTTTATGCGCCATATTATACTGTTAGTGATTATGATGGGGACTCAACTTATAGCTGTGCGGCGCTTGTAAAACGATTTTACAAGCAGGTATATGGGATAAACGTATATAACCTACTTAAAGTTAATAGTACGCCCCACATCTCTAATGGTTCAGGTGAATTTTATGCTGTTGATACTCCCAGGCCGGGAGACATCATCCGTAATAATGCTAGTGTTCACTGGGCAATTGTGAAAGATGTGCACGGAACAAGCGTAGATGTATTTCAGCAAAACGCTTGGTATGATAGAGCGAAGACACAAGCGTGGGTCGGTGCTGTTTTTTCAACAACCGATAAAACGTACACTTTCTTCAGATATAGCGGAGCCAATGACGCTTCGCCAACATGGACAACGGTGGAAACCGATAAGCGAGAGTATTTACCTAATGAAACGGTAACATTTACTATGAATAGTGGTGGTGGGACTCTGGGCAATACCTATTATCGCTTAGTGGTACAAGGTGATAATGGCTTTTATAAAACATATGAAACCGGAAAAAGCGTCATGACCTTGACCTTTGACAAATCACAATGCGACAACTATACAGCCTATGTGATTGCTTTTAATTCTGGTGGCGAAGTCAAGAGCTTGAATATACTGTTTTCAGTTGAGGCACCGCCAACGTGGGCAAAGGTATCAACCACAAAAACGATTTTTGAACCGAACGAAGAGGTTACATTAAAACTTGAAAGTGGCGGCGGGACTCCGCTTCACACATATTACACGATATATATTGACAGCAGCAACGGATTCAGTAAAACGATCGAAACCGGAAAAGCCTTCTCGACGTTATTATTTGACGAAAACCAGTGCGGAACATATACGGTGTATATTGTGGCATACAATTATGCCGGAGCAATTATTAGCAGTCCAATTTCTTTTGACGTCGCGAAAGGCTGCGGGGGAAATCATACATGGAACTCTGGCAAGACGACGAAGCAACCGACCGAGACTGCCGAGGGTGTGCGGACCTATACCTGTACTGTCTGCGGGGAAACAAAGACCGAGACGATCCCCGCCCTCGGTCATGACTATCAGGTTGTCGTTACCGCACCGACCTGCACAGAAAAAGGCTACACGACGCATACCTGCACTCGCTGCGGCAATTCCTATGTGGACAGCTACGTGAATGCACTTGGGCACAAGACCGAGCTGCGCAATGCCGCGGCTGCTTCGTGCACGGCTGATGGCTATACCGGAGACAAGGTCTGCAGGGTCTGCGGTGAAGTCGTCGAAAAGGGTACTGTGATCCCCGCTGCCGGTCACAGCTGGGATAGCGGCGAGGTAACAAAACAGCCGACCGAGACCGCCGAGGGCGTGAAGACCTTCACCTGCACCGTCTGCGGCGAGACGCGGACCGAGGCGATCCCGAAGCTGGAGCCGAAGCCGATTGATCCGCCGACGCCGCCCACGCCGGGGAATCCGTTCAAGGATGTGGCAAGCGGCGAATACTTCTATGACCCCGTCCTTTGGGCGGTGAACCACACACCGCA
>JAFTSR010000261.1 GCA_017467225.1 Clostridia bacterium
AACGCCAACATAGCCAACCAAAGATCGGATGCCTACGGTGGCGTCGTCGGTTATACCGGCGCGGCTTCCCATACGTTTTCCGCGTTCTGCAGCCCCGATGTGTATTATGCTGAGCATCCCGAATATTTTGCTTGGAACGGTATTCGCAGAGATCAAGGCTCCCTTTGCCTGACCAATCCCGACGTGCTGCAGCTGGCGATTGATTACACGCGAGGCTTGCTGGAGAAAAATCCCGACGCCTACATGATCTCCATTACGCAGAACGATAACGTCGTTTGGTGTACGTGCGACGACTGTGTGGCGGTGTACGAGGAGGAGGGTGGACATTATTCGGGCACCATGCTTCGCTTTGTCAACGCCATTGCCCGCGACGTCGCCAAGGACTATCCGAACGTATATATCGACACCTTTGCTTACCTGCAAACCGCCAGCGCGCCTACCATGACCGTGGCTGAGGACAACGTCATCGTCCGTCTGTGCCACGTCACGGGCTGCAGCTCTCATACCGTAGAGGACAGATGCTGGGGCGGAACGATTCACAAGTATGCCTCCAACCTGGACGGAACCATCCTGCCGCTGGCCGATTGTCTGGAGGCGTGGGGAGAGATTTGCAAGAACGTCTACATTTGGGATTACAACACCTGCTTCCACCAGTATAATCAGATCTACCCCAACTTCAATTCGCTCCTGGACAATGCGTATTATTATCAGGACAATAACGTCAGAGGCGTTTTCGCGCAGGGTGCTTACCAGGGCGCGAGCGGCGAATTTGCTCAGCTGCGTGCCTATCTGACATCAAAAATCCTTTGGGATCCCATGATGACCAGTAAGGAATTTTACACGCACATGGATGAATTTCTTAGAGCTGTTTACGGTCCCGGCGGCGGCAAGCTGCGTGAATTTCTCGATCTTGCCGAGGAGCTGACCGAGAGCACCTGCTTCCACTGGGGTCTGGACATGAAGATGTTTATCGAGAGCGAAAAGCAGGATGTGGATGTCGGCGCCAAGGGTCTACCTGCCGATCTGACGCTTGACATGATCGAAAATTACGAGAGCACCGATTGGACACCCTATTATCAGTATTACGAGGCGGTCACGGTGTCGTGTGAGCTTTTGGAGCGCGGACGTGCGTTGTTTGCCGAGGCGATGACAATGGCCGAGACCGACGAGCAGCGCCGAGCAATTGAGCAGGCGTCCGTTCAGCTGGATCTTTTGGAATCCTATTACCGTGACGCCGTCAATACTGCTGTCGTTGCCAATATCCAATTCCTTTGCGAGACGTATCTGAAGGAGAAATCGGATCTGACAAACGCCAAGGTGCAGTCTCTCGTCAAGAAGGTAGGAGACCACGTTCTGAAGGCAGAGCTGCTTCCCGCCTATGAGCAATTCAACCGAGCAATTTGCGACAAGGCGATCGGCTTCGGTATTCGTTACCAGGAAGGCGCAAATAGCTTTGCTAACGTAAAACACTATCAGAAGAATCCCGACCAATGGTTCTGATGACAGATTCGGGGCTGCTGCAATGATTTTTGCGGCAGCCTCCTTTTTGTGCTTTCGTTTGTATAAAACTTTGCAAAAGGTATTGCATAATGACGCTGTTTGTGCTATACTAATCGCGAATAACGACGTTTTTCCCCAAGGAGGATGATTTGATGGAGGTATGGGTCAAATTTTTTAAGGACGGCTTTTTCGGATACGGCGAGCCGGGCGATTTTACTTACTTCTCCTTGGCGCATTTGGTGCCGCTGGCGGTGCTGGTGCTGGCTGTGTGGTTGGTGTGGCATTACCGCGACCGGCTGCGCGCCTGGCGGCACGAAGAAACGCTGCGCTTTGTGACGGCGTTTGTTCTGATGCTGCTGGATATGTCATATTATTGGCGGCTTTTGTACGTCGGCAGCAGTGACCCCGCGCAGCAAACGCTGCTTCTGGAGCTGCCGCTGCAGGTGTGCGGCTGGACCTGCATTGCGACCATTTTCACGATTACCAAAAAGAGCCGCCTTTTGTACCAGTTCTGCTGCTATACCTGCCTGACGCTGTGTATCTTCCCACTGCTGACCCCCTCGGTTATTATGACCACGGGCCCGTCGTACTACCGATACTATCAGTTCTGGCTGGAGCATATGCTGCCCGTCATATCGGTGCTGTACATGACCTTTGTTCACGGCTTCCGACCTACCGTGCGCGGTATTCCGTTTACGCTCGGGATTTTGTCTGTTCTGGCTGCGCTGTCGCTGATCTGCAATGCCAACATTGAGGGAGCCAACTATCTGTTCCTTGCCGCAGGCACGGCGGACGGCGGCGGCTCGCCCATGGATTTTTTGATCAAGATCGCGCCGGCGCTTTGGATCAGGGTGGTTATTCTTTTCGCGCTCGCCATCGCCCTGTTTTTCGCGATTTACGGTATCTTTGCCGGGCTGCAAAAGCTGGCGGACCGACGGGCCGCACAGCGACAAACCGCCTCCCGGGAAAACTCTTAAGAAAAAATTAAAGTTTATATTCTTGAAAAACAGCGCACTTTGTGCTATACTTACTCACAACGACACACACTTTTGACAAGGAGGCTTTTGCAATGGAGGTTTGGGTTCAATTTTTCAAGGATGGCTTTTTCGGCTATGCGGAAAAGGGAAATTTCAAGTACTACTCGATCGCGCATTTTGTGCCGCTCATTCTGATGGTGCTGGCCATCTGTCTGATCTGGCGCTATCGGGATCGGCTGCGTGCGTGGAAGCATGAGGAGAATTTCCGCTTCTGGCTTGCCTTTATCATGCTGCTTGCGGAGATGTCCTACTTCTGGCGGCTTTTGTACGTCGGCAGCAGCGACCCCATGGAGCAGACGCTGCTGGACAAGCTGCCGCTGCAGGTGTGCGAGTGGACGTGTATCATGGCGATCTTCATGATCACAAAAAAGAGTAAATTGTTATATCAGCCCTGCTTCTTCGTCTGCCTGACCATCGGCTTGTTCCCACTTTTGACCCCCTCGGTCATCACCACCACGGGACCGACCTACTACCGCTATTATCAGTTCTGGCTGGAGCACATCCTGCCGATCATCGCCGTGTTCTATATGACCTTTGTCCACGGCTTCCGTCCCAAGCTGCACGGCATTGCGCTTTCGACCGGATTTATGGCGATTTTGGCGACCTTTGCCCTGATTTGCAACTTTAACATCGAAAATGCCAACTATCTTTACCTGGCTACCGGCACCTCGGACGGCGGCGGCTCGGCCATGGATATTGTTATCAAAATCGCACCCAACGTCTGGGTCAGACTCGTTCTTTTGCTCGGCATTGTGCTTGCTATGTTCTTCGCCGCCTACGGTATCGCCGTCGGCGTGCAAAAGCTGGTCGCAAAAAAGAGGGGATAAAAAATACAATTTGCATAGTGAAAGCAGCCGGACACGTAAGGGTGTCCGGCTGAAATTTTTTATGGCTTGCAGGGGATTCCCTTTGGCGCATCGTCGCGGTGTTGGTAGCACATTCCTTTTTCATCGTACTCACCTGTGTAGATATACGTTTTTTCGCAGCTGCCCAAACGTGCGATCAGTGCATCCCGCGCAATCGGTTCGTAGGTGTTGGAATCGGATTCGATGATGTAATACGCATCGTCGAAATACACGGCATGGCTTACGATTCCGTCTCCCATTGGAAGCTCGACCAGATATACCCAGGACGCGCGGATAACACCGATTACGCCATCATCTGTTTTGGCATACCAGGCGAATATTCCGTTGCGGGTGTTGGTATGCGCCTCGTAGCTTTGAATGTGCGGTGGGGAAAGCTTTCCTTGCGCAAAGTCGGATGTGATGGTATCCCATGCTGTGGGAAGATCGGGCAGCGTAGCCGGATCGACATCGCCAAAGCGCGCAATGGACCACTCGTAAGAATCCTGCCCGTCAGCGCTTTCGCAGGAGAATATGCTGACACGCTCATTGGTGGCAAAGCCGTTGATATAGCGCGTGGTGTGCAGTTGAGCCTCGGGTTCCGTATGCAGCAGAGAGTAAGGAGAATAGGGAGGAAGAGATGGTATGTCTTGTACAAAGATACCATGCGAAAACGAAGTGATCTGCTCCAGGACGTCCTTTGCTTCTCCTTGTATGTTGCGAAGAAGATGAGGATAAAGGTTTTCGCCACGCTCGCTGGCCTGAATATCCGCTATGGCTTGCTGCAAGGATGCAGGAGCTGATGCGCGCGCGGTCAACGCAAGCCATTCTTGACTTGCATTCCAAAGACGGGAATCGAATTTTCCCTCGGCATCAAAAGCCGTCAGGCATTGATGTTCGCTGCCATAGACGTACGCAAAGCGCCCGAATACGACCAGCGCCAGTCGCTCTGCCTTTCCTTGCGTCTCGTTGTACATGACCGCTTGCTCATAGGTGTACTGTGCCATATCGCAAATCAGGAAACGGTCATAGATCGAAAAATCAGTCATAAATTTTTCGGGGATCAGATAATAAAATTCATCGCACATCTCCCGTCCCTGAACCAACTCGACGGTTTCCATACGCAACAGTCGATAGGGTAGCTGCCGAGCGTCGTCATAAAAGATGTAGCTGTCAGGGAGCGCTTCGATCAGGCGAGCCGTGAGTGATAAGCCGGTTGGATCCAGATTCGGATCTTCAGTTAAATCGGTGCTGCTTGCGACTATGATATTGGAACGGAAGGATTGCGGTGCGGGGGATGCGAGTTGCTCATGGCTGATCGGTTGGTAAGTCCACTCGTCCAAACGGAGCAGTGACATACCGATTGCAGCACTGACGATCAGCAGCAGGCACGCCACCGCCGTTGCCCATTTCCACCAAGGGTTAGCGGCTTTATTTGCCATGGGGAGCTCGGGTGCGGCATCGGCGATGAGCTGCGGATCAATGTATCCCATTGCTTGCAGTAAATTTTCGCTTGTCATATCTCAAAGCCCACCTTATTAAGAAATTTGGCCAAATTCCTGCGTGTGCGAAGCAGCAGCATGGTGACTGCATTGGGCCTTGCGGCAAAATCCTGCGCGATTTCCTCAATTGTGCTCATGTAAAAGTAGCGTCGCACAAAAATATTCCGGTTCCTTGGCGGCAGTGAACGCAAAAAACGGCTGAGCGCATCCGAAAGCGCCACGCTTTCACCGATGTCCGCGCCGCTGTCTTTGTTGGGAATGCATCCGATCAGCTCATCCAGGACAAACGGCACCTGCCCACCTCGCTTTTGGGCGTGCTGCGCGCGGTAGGCATCCAGTGCCAGCTGGCGGCTGATGGTGCCGACGTACGGCTTGAGGGGATCGGGCTTGTGCGGCGGCACGGTGTTCCAAGTTTTCAGGTAGGTGTCGTTGACCACCTCCTTGGCATCCTCGTCGTTACCGAGAATGTGATGGGCAATGTAGTGGCAATAGCGACCGTACTTCTTGTCGGTCTCGCCAATTGCCTTCTCGTCGCGCGCCCAGTACAGTTCAACGATTTGTCTGTCCTCCATGATGTCCTCCTTTTGGGTGATTTGAAGCTTCTCACTCAAATAAACGAGAAAAACAGCACGTCCACCACGCCTGCTTTGAAACTTTTTTATATTATACCATGTTTTTTGAAAATTTCAATGAAAAAAGCAAAGAAGGCGGACACAAAACGTGCCCGCCCTCCCATTGACGCTATAATTATACCTCCACATTGGGACGCGCCTTGCCACTTTCGTCGTACGGGCCGTCATAAATATAGGTGGTTTCGTATTCTCCGAACAGGCGGAGCAGATCGTCCCGGTCGATCGCATGACATACCTGCGATCCGTATTCTACCACGTAATAGGCGTCATCCGACATTCTGCCCTGCTGCCAGGAGACACGCACAATGCCGAGAACGCCGTGCGCAGTTTTGGCATACCAGCCGATGATACTGTACAAGGTTGCTGCATTGGGACGGTAATTTTCGATATGAGGGGGTGTGATCTCTCCTTGCTGATAGGCAGCATCTATGGCGAGGATGGCGGAGGTCAGATCGGGCAGCCGTTGCATATCCTCTTGCGTAAACTGCGCCTTTGTAATTTCATAGGCATCCTCTTCGTATTCTCCCGCCCGAAGTCCCATGTTATAGATGTGTATTTTTTCGTTGGTAGGAAAGCCGTGGATGTAGCGGGTTGCAGTAAATTGCACCTCGGGGCTATAGGCCAACAGGGCAGAGGAGAAGGTGGTAACGTAAGCACCTAATTCAAAGGATTTGATTTGTTCCACAATTTGTGCCGCTTCTCCGGAAACGTTTTTCAGCAAATGAACGTAGTCCCTGCTTTTCCATGCGGCATTCAGAATGGCATCCTCGGCCTGCGCCAGCGTGGCGGGTGGGGATGACTGGCGTGTCATGCCGATCCAGCGCCCGGTGGATTTCCACAGGCGGGGATCAAAATTCCCTTGTGCATCGAAGGCCATAAAGCTGCTGTTCATGGCAAAGCCGCGACTTTCGCCGCCCAGACCGTGTCCGAAAATCACGAGATCGAGTGCCTGCGCCCGGTTTTGCGTTTTGTTGTACAGAACGGAATAATCGTAGGTGAGCTGCAGCATTTTTTCTATGACAAAGCAGTGGTACACGGTATAGTCGGTCATAAAATCGGCAGGAACCAAATAATAAAATTCCTCGGTCATTTCCTGCCCATCCAGCAGCTTCAGCGTTTGCATATGCAGAAGATGAAACTCACGTTGATTCCGATCGTCAATGCGGGTGTAAACGTCGGGCAGAACGCCGATCAGCTTTGCCGTTACCGAAAGACCGGTTATAGCAAGCTCCGCTTGTATACCGCCAAAGGAGTCGCTTCCCTCGCTGCCGAAGAAGCGAGGCGTGAAGGACGGCTCTTGCATGGTGGTGAAGGGAATGCTGGGCCTGGTATCGTGCGGGAGAATGGCACCCGGTGTGGCATCCTCGGAAGGCTCGATGCTAGGCTGCTCCTCGGAGGGCGGAAGGATCTCGGGCTCTTCCTCCCGCAAAAGAGGCAGGGTGATCAGCGCTGCCGTGATCAGCGCAAGACAAGCAGCGATGATAAGCAAATGACGGCGACGCCTGCGTAGGGCGTTTGCCTGCGCGGCGCAGCGCTCCTTCTTTGTGACAAAGGCTTCAATCAAATCGGGATCTATGTGATGCAATCCCTCAATCCATTCTTTCTTTTTCATATGTTGTAGCCCTCTCTTTCCAATACTGCCTTGAGCGTGCGTCGGATGGCGGCAAGCTCTTTGTTAACGGAGGAACGGCTGAGGCGCAGCTCTTTTGCAATGGTATCAATGGGCTCGCAGATGTAATAGCGATTCATAAAGATCAGCTGTCGCCGATCGCTCAGCGAGCGAATAAAATCGCTGATGACGCGCCCCAGACGTGCGGCATCAAAGTCTTTTGCGATCTCGTCCTCACCTGCGATAAAATCCTCTAGTTCAGAGAGCGACACGGTCATTTCGGAGGGAATGACTCGCTGGCGCTGCTTGTGGTGATAGCGCTTGATGGCAATGCGGCGCGCAATGACGGTAAGGAATGCACGCAGCACGTTCGGTCTGGCAGGCGGGATGGCTTGCCAAGTTCCAAGATAGGTGTCGTTGAGACACTCCTCACAGTCGCCGGTATCATGAAGAACGTTGTATGCGATGGAGAATAAATATTTTTGATATTTGAAGTCCGTTTCCTCGATTGCCCTCTCATCCCGTGCCCAGTACAGCGCAACGATCTGCTCATCTGACATCGGTGCTTTGGTGATATGCTTGCTTTGAAGTTCCATCACTTGCCTCCTTTCCAACAAATTAAAAGGCCCTTCATAAACAGCAGTACGGAAAAATCAGAAAATGTGTAAAGGGTTTATGCTATTATAACATAAATTTTTGCGAAAAGTGTGAACGGAGAGAAAATTTTTCTTTCAGGGGAGACAGTTCGGATTTGCCGCCGATCTGCGGTCCTCTGACGGCTTTTTTGTACAACCCAGCAAATGCTGCGCATTTGCGGGGCTCAATTCGGATTAGATCATAGCAAAAAGAAGGAGCCCATCTTCGATGAACTCCTTCTTTTTGTGGTGACCCGTACGGGAATCTGAACCTCGTTTTGCGCATATAGAACATCTCGCCGCTGCTTTATCCTGCGCAAAACAGCAAATGCTGCGCATTTGCGGGGTACAATTCAGCAAAAAATCTCTAACAAACGAAAAACCTGCCTAAAGGCAGGTTTTCGTTTGCTGGTGACCCGTACGGGAATCTGAACCCCGTTTTGCGCATATAGAACATCTTGCCGTTGCTTCATCTTGCGCAAAACAGCAAATGCTACGCATTTGCGGGGCTCAATTCGGATTAGATCATAGCAAAAAGAAGGAGCCCATCTTCGATGAACTCCTTCTTTTTGTGGTGACCCGTACGGGAATCGAACCCATGTTACAGCCGTGAAAGGGCCGTGTCTTAACCTCTTGACCAACGGGCCTTATGAAAGATTATCCGCCGGGAAATCGGCGGATAATCATGGTAGCGGGAATTGGACTTGAACCCATGACCTACCGGGTATGAACCGGTTGCTCTAGCCAACTGAGCTATCCCGCCATTGTGGAGCGAACAAGCACTTCTCACTTGACGCTCCGATATTATATCACAACAAGACGGACTTGTCAAGACTTTTTTGAAAATTTTTTCAATTTTTTTGGATTTTTTAAGTGCCCGCCGCATTACAGCGCATGAAAAATGGGCGTTCTTTGCGCAAAGGTGCAGGCGTATCCGAAAATCTCCTTGCAGATAGCCAGCGCGCGGTCGGCATGCTGACCGACGCGGGACGGGTCGTGTGCATCTGAGCCGATGGTGACGATGCGTCCGCCGAGCTCATGGAAGCGCTGCAGATGGCGCGCCGAGGGGAGAAAATCACCCACGCGGTCGACGCCGCTGGTGTTGATCTCCATGCCCTTGCCTTTTTTCACCAGCTCGCGCATGATCTCGTCGGTCAGCGCGGTGAAGTCCTCAAAGGGAACGGGGATGCGGTAGGGGTTGTTAGGCGATTTGGCCACGTAGGTCAGATGACCCAGCACGTCAAAATCGTCGTGAGCGCGGACGCAGTCCAGCGTTTCCTCCAGATACCGGCGGTAAGCCGTGTGCATGGTTTTGCCGTCCCAGTATTTTTTGTCGTAGGGGTCGTAGCCGTCGACGAAGTGCAGCGAGCCAATGACGAAATCCAGTGGGTAAGACTGTGTGAAGGCCTCGGCGACACTGCGGTTCCAGCGGGTCAGGCCCATTTCCACGCCGCGACGGACGGTGACGGGCGAGTCGGGCAGCGCACCGTAGGCGGCACGGTACTGCGCAAGCGAGAACAGATCGTGCGGATCGTTCTCCTCCCAATGGCAGTCGTAGTGATCGGTGAAGCAGATTTCCCGCAGACCGGCGGTCTCGGCGGCGCGGATCATGTCCGCGGCGGTTGTTTCGGAGTCAAACGACAGCGAAGAATGCATATGAAAATCAAACATAGGTAGCCTCCGGCGGCTCAAGGGGGCGGTCCTTGAGAATCTTCAAAAACTTTAATGAGAAAAAATATCCAGTAGAAGTTGGACGAAGTTCTTTGGAATTCCAAGAACCTTTCTTTCAAGAAAGGTTCTTGGCGGGGTTCAAGGGGCAGCGCCCCTTGCCCTATCAAAGCGCCTTCAAAAATCCAATCAAGCGGCTGGCGATCAGCGCATGACCTGCGTCGTTGGGGTGGAGCTGGTCGGGACAGTAGCGGTCACGGATTTGGGGAACGCGAGGCTGGATGCCGCTGCACGACCACAGATCCAGCGTGGGCAGGGAATAGAAGGCGGTGACCTCCTTAATGATATCCACGTAGGTTTTGAGGACACCGTAGGGCGGCTTGTTGCCGTCGCCGCGGATGTTGTCCTCGTTGCCGCGGTGCAGAGGTGTCATGAAAACAATGGTTGCGTCGGGATATTTGGCAATCAGGTCAAGGCACAGGCAGTGCAGTGCGCCATAGAAAGTATCGACGGTTCGATCCTCAAACGAGCCCAGCGGTGCGTCGCCGTGGCCGAAGTCGTTGGTGCCGCCGAACACGACGACCACATCGGCATCGGTTTCCATCTTCTGGGCGCGGGTGGCGAAGGTTTCATCCCACACGGGATTGGACGGCGTTTGCTGACGGGCAATGCGGGTGCCGCCGACGCCCCAGTTGCGTGCTGCGGCCAGCCCGCACTCGCGCGCAATTCTCGCGTGGAAAAGGTTGGCAGGATCAGATACACCCGAGCCCACCGTAATGCTGTCACCTAAAAAATTGATCTTCTTTCCTTGCAGTTCCATAGTTGTTCTCCTTTTTTGCCTCCGGCGGGTCAGAACCTTTTTTGAAACAAAGGTTCCGACACCTCCAAAAAACTTGTGAAAATTTTGGGCCGGGTTTTTAGTGGTTTTCGTTATTTTCAGAATTGCTTTTGTTCATTTTGAGATCAAGCTTCGAAACAATGATGCCGGTGCAGGTAAGCACGACAATGCACAGATACGTTCCCATGCCTAAAACGCAAGCACTACCGAATTCCATACCGTTGAAGAATTCTCCGCAAAGCGCAGAAAAGAACAATCCGATGATTGCGACAACGCAACCGATTGCAAAATAATATCCAACCTTTTTCATGTTATTGCCTCCTTGCACGTAAGCGAATCTATCAGGTTAACTTAATTATACCACATCCTTGCTGAAAAGTAAATAGGGCGGTTCAATTTTTACAAAAGAACCGCCACATGTATCTCTGATATTATTTTGCACTGAACTTGTGGGGGAGGGGCCCCACATGGGTTCTTGTTCTGCTTGGACAGAATAGAAACGCTAAAAATTCAACCCGAAAAAATTTTCAAAATTTTTTGGGATTCTTAAAACCTTTTTCTCAAAAAGGTTTTAAGCCCGCGGAGCGCGGGTGCAGGTCAGAGCACTGCTCTCCGAAGGCAGTGGCAATGCCCCGGCATCACCGCTTCTTCATCGGCACATACTTCAGCGGCTCCTTGACGTTAACGTAGGCGGGACGGATGATCTTGCCTGCGTTCTGGATTTCCTCGAGGCGGTGTGCGCTCCAGCCGGCGATACGGGCGATAGCGAACAGCGGTGTAAAGATCTCATGGGGAAGATTGAGCATGCGGTAAACCATGCCGGAGTAGAAGTCGACGTTGGCGCTGACGCCCTTGTAGATCCGCCTCTTTTCCGCAATGATCTCGGGCGCAAGCTCCTCGACCGTGCGATAGAGCATGAACTCGTCCTCCATGTTTTTCTCGATGGATAGGCGGAATGCCGATTTGCGCAGGATCTCGGCACGGGGATCGGAGATGGTGTAGACGGCGTGACCCATACCGTAGATCAGACCGGCGCGGTCGAATGCCTCCTTGTCGAGCAGCTTGACCAGATAGTCCTTGATTGCACCGCGATCACGAGTGTTGACGTTGGCCTTGAGGTCGTCAAACATCTGAGCAACCTTGATGTTCGCGCCGCCGTGACGGGGACCCTTGAGCGAGCCCAGCGCCGCCGAGACCGCAGAGTAGGTGTCGGTGCCGGAGGAGGTCACCACGTGCGTGGTGAAGGTGGAATTGTTACCGCCGCCGTGCTCGGCATGCAGTACCAGCGCCAGGTCGAGAATTTGCGCCTCCAAGGGTGTGTACTCGCCGTTCTCGCGCAGGATGTAGAGCAGATTTTCCGCCGTGCGCAGCTCGGGACGGGGATAGTGAATAAACAGACTGTTGTTGTTGTGATAGTGCTGGAAGGAGTGGTAGCCGTAGATCGAAAGCAGCGGGAACTGCGCGATCAGCTGCAGGCACTGACGCAGCACGTTGGGGATGGTGATGTCATCCGGATTTTCATCATAGGCATACAACGCCAGCACGGAGCGGGAGAGCATGTTCATCATGTCGCGGCCGGGCGCCTTGAGAATCATGTCGCGCACGAACGAGGGCGGCAGCGAGCGGTAGGCGCTGAGCTGGTTGCAAAAATCCTTCAGCTCGGCTTTGCTCGGCAGGCGGGAGAACAGCAAAAGATATACGGTCTCCTCAAAGCCGGGATAGCCGCCGGAGGTAAAGCCGTCGACCAGGTCGTGAATATCGTAGCCGCGATAGGAAAGCTGACCGGGCATGGGCTCAATCGAGCCGTCGTCGTGAACGATTTTGGAGCGGATGTCGGAGACCTCGGTCAGACCGGTGACGACGCCCTTGCCGTCGGTGTCGCGCAGACCGCGCTTGACGTCGTGCTGCGCGTACATCTCGCCCTGGATGCCGTTGCCGCTGTTGCACAGCGCAGCAAGGCTTTCAATGTATGGAGTGATTTCGGAATAGTTCATGGGTACCTCGAATATATGGTTTGGTTGACTTGCAATTTCACTACTGTATAGTATACCATTTTTTTCTTGATTTTGCAAGGGTTTTTGGTGAACGATTTTGTAAATTATTTTGATCATTTTGCATATTTTTGTGTACAAACTTGCAAAAAACGCACCGACGGACAGGAAAAGTGCCCACCCTTGGCGCAGTTGCACAAAAGCGGACGGGTAGTTTTGTGCAGATGGGAGAAATACGGCGCGGTGGGTTGACGATGTCAAGAGATTTTGCTATAATATAATAAACGGTAATTCAATTGTGGAAAGGATTGCCTCTGATGCAGGAAAGGAGCTCCGCTATGAAAAAGAAAATTGCGTTGATGCTTGTTATCCTTGCGCTGTGTCTGTGCACCGTCGGCTGCAGCAACTTTGACAAGGCTGAGGCTGCGGATTTTGCATTTTCCTGCGCCGAGACGGAGAACTCTACATACCATCGCGGCGCGTATATCAGCGTTTATCCGCAGGCGACCAACGTTTCCGATACGACTTTCCGCTATACGGGCTGCCAGCACGGCGTCGGGATGTCGGCGGAGCTGTTTTGCCTGCGTGATGGCGACGAATATGTCATCTCGCTGTGGGATATACAAACGTCGGACGTGTGCCGGGACGTTAAATACGAAATTGCTCCCGGAGAGACGGTCGGTGAGCAGTTCTCGGTCACCGTGCCGCACGACGCACCGCTTGGCGTTTACCATCTGCGCATCAATTACAAAGGAGTTGTAGACACAGTGGAAAACGTGCTGACCGTTACAGAGTAAGTCACAGCCACAGTTGCCTTGCCGCAGCTGTGGCTGAAATTTTTGCCGCGGGAAAATGTACATAAAACTTGACAATAAGATAAAAAAATGCTATAATAGGCTCATATATTTGATCCCCAAGGAGGATAAGTATGAAAAACGCAATGAAATCGAATGTCCGCATGTTTTTACTGGCATTGCTGTCGGTCATGCTGCTTGGAACCATTGGCCTTGTGGCTTGCACGCCGGACAACCCGGACGTTCCCGGACCGGATGACGAGCCCGAAAATCCCGGAACGGTCGATCCCGAGATTCCCTTTGACGGTCTGACCATGGATCTTACCAAGTACGCTATCGTGTACGGTGCCGATGCGTCCGAGGAGACGGCAAAGGCCGTGGCACACCTGCAGGATATACTCAAGACCTATGCAGGTACGGAGCTGTCCGCTGCCCCGGACAGTGCCGCACGCAGTGATTATGAGATCGTGGTAGGCAAGACCAACGTCGAAGAGGCTGCTTCTTTGCAGGGGGCTCTGACCGAGGGTCATTACACCGTTGCCTATGAAGGCAACCGCGTCTTCCTTTTGGGCTACGGCGACGAGGACGTTGCTTATGCTGTCAGCCGTTTTCTGAATATCACGACCGGTTACCACGTTGATAAGTACGAAAACCGTCCTATCGAGGGCACGACGCTGCAGCTGACCAAAGAGGCCGGCAAGACCCAAGGCCAGCTTCTGGTCGGTGGCAGAGAGATCAAGGAGATCGAGCCCTGCACCTCCGATCCGCTTGTTCTTGATAAGGAGTTTAACGCCATCAACGCCGCAGGCAAGACCGCCGATGAGATCACCTTCAAGAGCAGCGGCGCTATCGTATGGAAGGGCAAGACCGAGGACGGCAGCTACCGCATGCAAATGACGGTAGAGTCCCGCAACGACGTCATTCCCGACGTTTATTTCCGTACCAACGTCTACGTCAGCGGTACCGAGCAGGTGCAGTTCTCGGTGCAGGCCGAGGGTGCTAACCGCATGATCTACCTCAACCGTATGACGACCAAGTGCGGCGGTATCGACGTTTTCCCCGCTGATCCCAAGTGCTACACCATGCGCATGGACGTTCACCCCGAGGTCGGCCGTCTGTTCTACTATATCGACGGCATTTTTCTGGGTGAGCTGTGCATCAGCGAGAATGATCTGCCTCTGCTGGAAAACGTCGGCATGAACGTTGACGTTGTCGGCAACAATATGGATTTTGTCATCAGAGACGTTTACATTGAGCCCATTGACTGCGTGGATGAGCAGATCAAGTACGAGGCTGTGGATATCGAGATCGGTGACGAGGAGGTATATCCGCAGTCCGAGAACGCTCCCGCACAGACCATCTACGTCGTTGAGATCATGAAGCTGCCGCCTCACGAGCGTCTGACCATTCTGACGCTGCAGGGTCTGGTCAACCGCACCACGCCCCAGCTGTTTGTTGACTTCCGCGCGTATAACCACGGCAACTTTATCGGCTTTACCGACGGCTATGAAAACACCGCGCACCTGGATATCCTTCGCGACAAGGGCAGAGAGCTGGTGACCATCACGCTGGAGGAGGCTTTGGTGAAGTTCTCCGATTTCTATACCGGCGTTGTTATGGGTGATTGCTTTGCTAACAACTACAACGAGAACGTAGCAACCTCGCTGTGCGGCGTGCTTGACGCTGTTTATATGTCCGAAGAATACTACAATACCACCAAGGATACCACCAAGAAAGATATCCTGTTCCGCCTGGACAACCGCTTTGAGAGCTCGATCGACGCTTACATGTGGCTGTGGGAGAACTATAAGGATCAGTTCTCCAAGACGGTTCTGTTCCATACCAACGCTGCGATCGACAACGTGATTCACGCGCCTCTGTATTGCCGTGACTATGCGGTCATGTCCCGCGCGTTTACCTTCGCTGCGACCGATGTCAAGACCATCGAGGATTACAATTTCTACATGGAGATCATGGCTTCCACCGCGCCCAACACGCCGGTCATCGGCTTTGGTCAGGGTGGCACCTCCTTCCTGGAATTCCACTTCTTCTCACTGTGCGGTCGCTTCGGTAAATACTTTACTTATGGCTTCGCTTGCGCCAACATGTCGCTGATGAACAGCCTGGAGCATGGTGAGCTGAAGCAGCAGGAGCCCGAGGAGGAGCTGACGGTAGAGGATGACACCATGTACATCACCTACGTTCTCTCCGACGGTGATAATCTGTCCTGGGATATGCACCTGTGGCTGCGTACCATGACCGAGGATCCGGAAGGCTACGGTGAGGACAACGCCAAGGGCTACAGCATTTGCGGCGGACTTTACTACGTTGCTCCCGCATTCCTGGAGTATATGTACGAGAATGCGTCCCCGAACGACTACTTCTTCCTGGACGGCGGCGGTATTTCCAATCTTGCTTCGCCTGACGATTTTGCTTACTTCCTGGAGGAGGACGACCGTGAGGATGCTGTCGACAGAATGCTGGAGCTGACCAACTACGTCGCAGAGAAGGCCGACATCAGCGTGCTGCGTGCGCTGGCCAACATTTCCGACGAAATGGCAGAGCGCTATGCTTGGGAGTGCCCCGCGATCTCCATGCTGGTTTCCTCCTACGGAAGCCGAGCAGCGGGTGACGGCGGTACTGAGTGCTACGACCAGGTGACTTACATGGTGGACGGCA
>JAFTSR010000262.1 GCA_017467225.1 Clostridia bacterium
CCATGCTTGGCAATCGCCTTGCCGGGCGTCAGGTGCTTGGAGGAGCCGTCCATAATGTTGATGAACGGATCAACGTCGGGATTGTATCCGATGATCATAGGATAGACGTAGGTGAAAACAATGATCACGGCAAGCAGCGAAAGAATGATAATATTGATCTTCTTGCGGAAGAAGACACGGAACACCGACTGCCAGTAAGAATATCTGGGCGCGGTGATCTTCTCGGAATCCAGGGAGTTGTTGTCCACGTGAGCAAACAGCTCGTCGTTGGACAGATTGAACTCGTCGAGATTGATCAGGTTTTGTTCATTCATACCTACTTACCTCCTTTTCGTGGTGAAGGAAATTCTGGGATCGACCAGCGACATCAGAATATCACCAAGAATGATGGAAACGACGGACAGCGTCGCATAGAACAAGGTAACACCGACGATAACGCCGTTGTCGTACTTGTTGATCGCCTCGGTCAGCAGGTTACCTGCACCGGGAACAACGTAAACGCGCTCGGTGATAATTGCACCGACCAGCGAACCGAGAACGCTGCCGGGAATACCATGAACGATGGGGATGATCGCGTTCTTGAGCACGTGCTTGCGGAAAATCTCACCCTCGGAAAGACCGCCGGAGCGTGCAAACTTAACGTAATCGGAGTTCATCTGGTCGATCATATAACGGCGCAGCCACTTCATCAGGTTAGCGATCGAGGGCAGAGCCAGCGAAATGATCGGCAGAACGTACATCATCCAGGTAGGATTGGTCATATCAAAGGTCGTCGGCAAGATTGAGGTGCCGGCAGCGGCATTCAATCTGTCACCGAGCGCCTTGAACATGAAGATATACGCCAGCGAAGGAACAGCGATAATAAATACGATATAAAGCGTACCGAGCTTATCAACCAGCTTATCCTTCTTGCGCGCCATCAGCATACCAAGCGGAACACCCAGGAAGTACGCCACGGCAACCGAAATGATACCGATAACGAAGGAGTAACCCATCTTGGAAAGACCGCTCTTATAAACCTGAACGTTGGTGTAGTCGTCAACGTAACGCTGGTCAACGACAGGGTTACCGGAGCCAAAGGAGCCCGCAATATAGATCGCGGAATGCAGATTGTCTGCGCTCTCCTCCTGAATGTGGTTGCCGTTGGCATCCACCGCAGGATAGGTGACAAGTGAGTTCTTGAATGCACCCTGCGTCTGCGTCATGGTCTGGAATACGTCCACACCGGTGTTAACGGTATAAGAGGTACCCAGGCTGATGGTCAGCAGATTTTGGTGAATATAGGGGAAGGTATCGTCAAAGTACAGAAGATACTTGTGCTGCGTACCGTTACCCATAATGGCAGGCGAGAATTTCTCACCACCGTAAACGGGATCGTAGAAGGTAAAGGAAATTCCACGGTCCTCGATGTCTTCTTCAACGTAATGAATATTATCCACCTTAAAAATACCGGTCAGGTAAGTCCAGAGGCGGTTAATCAAGGGAATGTCCTTGTAGACGAACAGACGGGGCTCACCACCCTCGTGATATCTGACCGTCTTAGGCTTATACTTGGCAGAAAGACGTACGTCCTCGTACCCCTTTGCCGTATATTCTTCGATAAATTTTGCGATATACTCAGCTGCCTCAGGCGTATCCTGCTCAGGAGTATCGCCAATTGCAGCTACGGATTCATACATTTCCTGCGACAGCGTTCCGTCCTTGACGAGCTGCTGCAGATAGTCTCCATAGGTGACATAGTCCAAATAACCGTAACGTTCCCATCTCTGGTACTTGTAGGCTTCCTTTGCGTTGTTACGCATATGAGTAAAACTCGGGTCAGACGCAAAAACAAGCTCCCGATCCAAGCAGGAGTAGACCAAGATCATAACGATCGCTACGACGAGTATAATGGAGAACAGACCGCGCAAAATGCGGTTGACTAAATATTTTGTCATTTTTCACATACCTCATTTTATACACGGATAGAGGATGAACCTAAGTCCATCCTCTATCGTGATGGTATTCGATCAAGTACCCTTTACAGGGCGCCGGATATTAGTAAATACCCAGAGACTTGGTCATGTAACCTGCGTAGTCGGGCAGCATGGTGTTCAGATAGGTCTGAGGATCACCATAGTCAGGGCCCCAACCGGACAGGTCGCAGATGTCGTAGTTGGAATCGGAACCGATCTCAGGATAGTAGCCGGCATAGTACCACTCCTTGGAGGTGGGGCACTCTACCATGTTGATAACAACTCTGCCGCCCAGAGCGTCCTTGATGGACTTAGCGTAAACAGCTGCACGGTTCTTGTAAATCTCGGAGCCGGTGAAGGTAGGCAGGTCGAGGTAAATGGGGTTCTCAGCGGAGATCTCGATGCCGGCAAGTGCCAGATCCATGATCGCCATATCGAGCTCCATTGCAGCGTTCTCTGCATTGAACCAGCCGTCGTAACCGTCGGAAGAACCGATACCGTCATCAGCAGCAGGATCGAAAGCAGTGATACGAACCTGGTCAGCATTCAGCTGATCCTGAACGATCTGACCGTAAGGCGTACCTGCCTCGTAGGTCTTCTTCTGACCGTTGATCTCAACGGTGGTCTTCTCCTCCAGGGTTACAAACGTACCGGGAGTGTAGGTGTTACGCAGAGAGGTCAGCTTCAGATCCTCGCCAACAGTGGTAGCGTTGTAAGCACCACGGTCCAGAGCGAAGGAGATTGCACGACGGAAGTGAGCGTTCTGCATAGCCTTCTGGGTTCTTGCAGCCTGCTCCTCAGTCTGGGGAGAAACAACCTGGGTGGGATCGTTGAAGTTAGCGAATGCAGCGCGGCTCAGGTTGTAGAATGCCATGTAGGAGGTAGCGTCAGTACCGGAAACGTAGCCGTACTTGTCGAAGTTACCGTCCTGCTGAGCTGCCTTCAGAGCGGAAGCATTCAGACCGGCACCTGCGATAACGCCGTTAACAGCGTCATTGTAAGCCTTCAGCTGATCCTCGCCGTCGTTGTACAGCCAAGTAATGGTCTTAACGTTGATAGCGTCCTTGTTCCAGTATGCAGGGTTTGCAGAGAACACGATAGTGTTGGTAGCAGTTGCATTGGTAACAGTGTAAGGACCGCAGTAAGCGATATCGTTGGGGGTCTTACCGTAGGTGTAGCCCTCAGCCTCAGCATTGTACTCTGCACCGAACTTACCGCCCTTGGACTCATAGTAGGAGCGGCTCATAGGAGCGAATACATTATAGCCAAGCATTGTCATAAAGTAAGTTGTAGGAGCAACCAGCGTGTAAACGAGCGTGTAATCATCGGTAGCCTTAACACCGACCTTAGAGAAGTCGGTAACCTCGCCGGACATGTACTCGGTAGCGTTAACGATGATACCCTCAATCAGGTAGCCCAGGCCGCCCATAGCATCCATCATGTGCTGCATACCGGCAACAAAGTCGTCAGCCTTAACGTCAGCGACCTCACGGCCCTGTGCGTCAACCCACTTCACGCCCTGACGGATCTTGAAGGTGTAGGTCAGGCCGTCCTCGGAAACAGTCCAGCTCTCAGCCAGAGCGGGCTGCATAACGTTCTCCATATCGTACTCAACCAGACCGTCGTAGGTGTTAACGATAGCCTCGGAGTCAGCAGCCTTAGAGGTTGCCAGAATGTCCCAAGTCTGGGGGTCAGAGGAGTAACCCAGAGCGTAGCTGTCAGAGAGGGTGTAGCCCTTGTCTGCCAGGAACTTCTTAGCCCATGCCTCGTACTCACCGGTGCCCTTCAGCTCGCTCCACTTTGCCTTCATCTCAGCGCGGTCCTCGGATGTGAGGAACTTGTCTGCGACGAGAACGTGGTGGTATCTGTAGGAGTCGTTGCCCCACAGAACGGAGGTAGCGGTGTTGGGAGCTACGCGAGAAACTGCGTAGTTACCACCGTTGGAGGTCAGAGGCAGCATAATACCGGACTCCAGCAGCTTCGCCTCAGCGATAGCCATCAGCGCATAGCGCTCGGAAACGGTAGTAGCGTCCTGTGCCTTGTTGTAGTAGGACAGGAACTCGCCCAGAACGTCGTTGTAGATTGCTTCGGACAGTGCATCGTAGTCGTCAGCATACTGAGAATAGTCCTTGGGAGCAACGGGCTGGTAGTCAGCCAGAACTTCAGAGGGATCTCTGTCGTCGGGCTTGAACTCAGGCTCGTTTGCACAAGAAACCATAGACACAGCTGCAGATACGATCATGCACAGTGCGAGTACCATTGCAAGTACTCTTTTGATCATCTTGCTCATTTTAAATAAGCCTCCTTAAAATTTTGTGTTATATACCCCGCCATACCGTTTTCACGGTAAACTTGGCTATTACACAATAGTAAAGATATTCTACCAAAAAGTGGGGCGTTTGTCAATACCAATTTTGCAAATTATTGATATTTTGTGAATTTTTTTTAATTTTTTCAAAAAAACATTTCTTTATAAAAGCAAACGATTTTAGTGCACTAAAGTGTTATTCCCATTCCTTTTCCTGCGGCTTCTTGCGGGAGCGCACGATCGCCACGACGACCACGGCAACAATGACCAGCACGATCACAAGTCCGATTGCCGATCCGCCGATACGCTTGGGGAATACTTCTTCCATATCTTCAATAACAACCACCGTGGGAATGCCCGTTTTTTCGGTAAAGTCCGCGAGCGCCGCCTCGATCGGCTCCTTGGATACCGGCAGCTCGGTGCGGTTGATCAGCTTGGACGCTACCTGCAAATGCTCCTCCGAGCAGGTGTAGGAAGCGTCCCTTCCCTGCCGCTCGACCTCTTCTCCCATCGCACGGATCACGTTGGAAAGATCGGTGTCGAGTGAATATTTATACGACTGCTGATTGACCGACGCCGCAAGCTTGCGCCCCAGCACGCTCTGATTATTGCCGAACATCTCACTGATCTCGGGATGAATATGATCTCCGACCCACGCGATGTAAGAATAACCGTAGCACTCCTCTTCCGTCAAAAATACGATCAGCAGATTGTCCTCATACGCCGTCGAGCCCCCAAACGCCTCGGCATACTGCGCATCGGTGTAATCCTGGAATTCATTTTCATCGTAGGTGGAAACTCCGCCCGCCGCCAGATCGGAAATCGACGACAGAATAAAGACACCCAACACAAGCACGGCAATGATGATGGCAAAGATCGAGCCGACTACCCCACCAAGACAACCGCCTCCGGGGCCGTAATAGTATCTGCGGCGATAACCGCCAAAGAACGGATAAAATCCGAAATGCGGTCCTCTCGGCGGACGGTGATGCGGACCGCCAAAGCCTCCGGGACGCGGTCCTCCGAAGCCACCGCCGGGACGACCGCCGCCGCCACCAAAGCCTCCGCCGAAGCCACCGCCTCCAAATCCGCCTCCGCGACCGCCTCCGCCTCCGCGTGCTCCTCCTCCGGGTCCTGGCATAGTTTTGCCCTCCTTTAAATCATATTTCTATTATTGCGCATTTTCCGCGATCATACGCGGAATGAATTCCCATTTGTCACTTTCCTTGAGATCCAGCAGATCCACAATGGTCTCAAATTCGGCACGTCGCTCACCAAACCGCTCCGGGTGATGCGCATCTCCGCCGAAATAGAACTTGCATCCTACCTGCTTTGCAATGCGATGCGGACGCAGAATGATGTCCAGATCCTCGGCATTTGCCGCCCTCGGCACAAAGTTGAGCTCCACACCCATACCGCGCGCCTTGACCTTTTCAAAAACAGCAGCAAGCTCGGCATCACTGAACAGTGAAATGCACCGATGCAGCTCGGCGTTGCAAATATTGCCCGTCGTAAAATGCGCGAGCCCCATTTTGTAAAACGGCAGATCGTCCATATCCAGCAGCGTATGCAGTCGCTTCTCGTAATACGCCTTGCGAGACGCCGCATCCGAGCCGACCTGCGCAGGGTCAATGGTAAAATGCGTCAGGTTCAAGTGCGATACCGAGGCAATGATAAAATCAAAGCGCTCGCGCTCCTCTGCCGATAAGCCAAACACCCCGTGCCTGTTCATGTCGATCTCGCAGCCCATCAGAAAGCGGCATCGCTTGGCCTGCGGCAGCGGCAGATTGCTGCGCAACCGCTCCATATCGTTACCACCCCAGCCGGGTGCGCCCTTGTCATCCACCTTGGTATCCCAGCCGTGATCGGTCAGCGCAACCAGGCGGTACCCGTTGGTCAGTGCATAGGCAAAAATGGCTTGCTTTGTCTGCCTGTCGTCACGCGAGCAGGGCGAGATAAAGCTGTGATTGTGCAGATCGTGATCCAATACGTATCGCATGCTCCGTCCTCCGTATGATTCAAAGATGCTTCAAAATCCATAAAAGCAGTGCCTCGCAGCCGCGGTAAATATCCCGATAAGCAATATCAAAGCGATCGCTGTACCACGGATCCGCCACGTCGGCGCTCTCCCCTGCATACTCCAAAAGACGGCACATCTTGCCGTCGGGGTCACCGCCCGTAATACGCTGCATGTTGCGGATGTTGGCTCTGTCCATGCCAATGAGCAGATCGTACGCCGCATAATCCTTCGCCGTCAGCTGCACGGCACGCTTATCTCCGCAAAGGATCCCATGTCGCGCAAGCTCTGCCCGCGCAGGCTGGTATACGGGATTGCCCACGTCGCCGCGAATTTCCTCGCGGCTGGTCGCACAGGACGCCACCCGCACGCGATCGGCAAGACCGCGCCGCTGCAGCATATCCTTCATGATAAATTCCGCCATCGGCGATCGGCATATATTTCCGTGACAAACGAAAAGAATGTTCACTCTACCCTCCGAAAAGCAGCAACCGCCCGAAACCGCTCCGAGAACATCGGATGCGACCGCGGGCGGTTATATGCCTGTTATCTGTTCAGAATCAGCTTGGTCAGCTCAACGGGATCCACAATGGTATCGCCCTTGTAAACACGCATGTTACCGGACGCGATCTCGTCGATCAGAATGACCTCACCGTTATTGTAACCAAACTCGAACTTAATATCCCACAGATCCAGACCAATGGTCTTCAGATCATCAGCGACGATCTTGGTGATCTTCAGCGTCTGATCCTTCAGGCTCTCAAACATCTCGGGCGTCATAATGCCCAGCGCAACCAGACCCTCACCGGTAACCAGCGGGTCGCCCTTCTCATCGTTCTTGAAGGTGCACTCTACGTAGCCACCCTCCAAGCGCGTACCGTTCTTGATGTACTCGCCGTATCTGCGGATAAAGCTGCCTGTAGCAACCAGACGGCAGATAACCTCAAGACCGTTTCCGCCCTTATCCTTGCCGAAGCACTCTGCAGGAAGAACCTCCATGGTCGCATTCTCAACATCAGCGCTGACGTAATGCGTCTTGATGCCTGCCTGCTTGCAAAGCTCAAAATAGTAAACGGAGGTTTGCAGATTTGCCTTGCCGATACCCTCAATGGTCAAGCCGACCGCATTCTCACCGGGATCAAACACGCCGTCCTTGCCGGTGCAATCGTCCTTGAATTTCAGAAGAACGTTGCCGTTATCAAGACCGTATACGTCCTTTGTTTTGCCTTCATAAATCTTCTTCATTGTTTTCGCTCCTTTAATTTGGATTTGAGCGCCGCGTACCGGTCCGTAACATAAGCGTCCGTGGCTCTACGCTTCTTATTATACCACCATATCGGCGATTTTGCAATATCAATCCCATAAGATTTTTTCAAAAAAACAGAAAAAATATCGCGCCAATCTGCCGTTTTCTTTGTGAAACCGTGCTTATTTCTGTCCGATTTTTCTCCGTAGTTCCAACGAGACGGGCAAAAACTCCTCGGCAAGCAGCTTGCAGACACGCCGATCGTAGGTCAGAATACCGTTGATCTCGTCCTCAACGTCCGAGAGCTGCGTGTAGACCGTCGCACAAAGCCCTCGCTCCACGGCAGGCAGGATCTCCTCTCGGTATACCTTGACCAGTCGCGCAGCCAACTCCTCCCTCGTACCGCATCGCCCATAGCCGTAGGCACGCGAGGGATTGAAGATGTGCTGCTCGACGGCATAGCTGAAGCCACCGAACTCGGAAAGAACAACGGGACGCGCCGCAGGGCTTATGCGCACCGGCTTGAAATAAATATGTAAGCTTTCCACGTCACTGTCCGCTCCTGCATCAAACCACCCCGACGCCGTATCGATCAAGCGGGTGCCGTCCAGCTCTCGCAAAAGCGCCTGCATACGCTGGCTCTCAAACTGCCCCCACCCCTCGTTAAATACCGTCCAGTAGCAAACCGACGGGTGATTGTAAAGCGCTCCCACCGTCGAGCGCATCCCGGCTTCAAAGGCCGCGCGGGTGTCGGCATTGCGATGCATGCGCCTGTCCCGCCGCTTTTTCAGCCCGACCGTCGGCAGCGCCGTGTCACGGATAAACGAATACGGCCCGTTGTTGACCATGTCCTGAAAAACGACCATACCCAGTCGGTCACATTCATAGTAAAAGCGCGCCGCCTCTACCTTGATGTGCTTGCGCAGCATATTAAAGCCCAGCACCTTGGCGGCCAGAATGTCCTTTTCATCGCAAAGCGGATCTGCGGGCGTGTAAATGCCGTCCGACCAGTAGCCCTGATCCAGCAGCCCGTGGAAAAAGTAGGGCTCGCCGTTCAGACAAAGGCGCGGTAGTCCGTTGAATGTACGAACCTCCAGCACGCGGATCGCAAAATACGAGTGTACCGTGTCCTCCCCGCAATGCAAGGCAAACGCATATAAGTACGGATCCTCGGGCGACCAACAGCGTACCTGTCGCGGTGCCAGCGTTGCCACACCGTCCGTCAGCACAAAGCGCTCCTCACCCTGCGGCGTTGTGACCGTGACCTCGCCCTGTGCCGCGCTGCCGTCGTTCATATCGACCTCCAGCGTCGCTCCCTGTCCGTTCGGCGTCAAGCGCAGCGAAGAAACGTAGCGCTCGGGCACACTCTCCAGCCATACCGTCTGCCAGATGCCGCTGACCGTGGTGTACCACATTCCGCCGCGCTGCCGCCGCTGCTTGCCATAGGGCAGAGTGCCGCCGTCCGCATCATCGATCACATCGACCAGCAGCTCGTTTTGTGCCTGCAGCACGTCCGTAATATCAAAGGAAAAGCTCTCATAGCCCCCCTCGTGTGTGCCGAGCGTCTGCCCGTTGAGTCTGACCGTAGCGACCTGATCGACCGCTCCGAAATGCAGGATCACCCGCCCTTGAGCAAAACCGTCGGGCAAGGAAAAGTGCGTCCTGTAGTGCAGCGGCACCCCCGGACGAATAACACGGTGAATGCCCGAAAGCAGGCTCTCCGGTGCAAACGGCACAAGGATTCTCTCCCACTCCGCAGCATCTCCCTCGCAAAAATCCCAAAAGCCGTTCAGACAAGCATACGAATCACGCCGCAGCTGCGGACGGGGATAATCCTTTTCCCAAGGACAGACCTTCTCTCCTCGCTGCAAGGCCGCGCAAAGCGCCTCTCCCTCCGGGGTGTACAGTGCGCGAAGCTCTTCCCTTTTCGTTGACTTCATTGACGAGCCTCCCTTCTCTTGATGGCGGCAAACAGTACGCCAAGCAGAATCATCAGCGGCACGAGCACAGCCAGTGCGCCAAGAAAGATTTTCTCATTGGGAATAAAGGACACCATACCGTCATTGCCGACGACCGTCTCGGCATTCTTGAGAATTGCCGCACCGATGGCAGGTCCGATCACACCGGGCACGAGCACCTGCCCGACAATACGCAGCCCCTGAAACATACCCGAGCGATTTTTTGGCGTATAGTCACGGATGACCGCACCAAACACCGCCATACCGGCAAGATAGCCGCACATCATCAGCAACGATCCGATAAACACCGGCACCGTCGTGCGTGTAAAGAACAGGATCAGATACCCGACCGAAAGCAGCGCGATCGAGGGCAGCGCCGCACGGCGAAAGCCTGCGCGATCGTACACTCTACCCCAAAGCGCGGTAAACACGGCAGCCAGCACGATCGCCGGCGCCATGACGAATACGTAATTCTCCATTTTGAGCGCTTCCGTATAATAAAGGATAAGATACGGCATAAAGATCTGAATGGAGATACCAAACACAGCAAAAGCAGCAAGCGCAAGATACAGCAGCGGATTGCTGCGGATCACCCCGGGGCGGAAGCCGTAAATGATATTGCGGAACACGTTGCGATTGCCGTCCGTCTGCATACTCGGCTCCTCGATCAGGAAAATGCCCAGCACGCCGACCAGCAGCACCACCGCACCGATCACGCAAAAGATGATAGACCAGCTGCGACTCTCGGAAAGATCAAACGACATAAATCCGCCAAACACCGCTAAAATGGCAAGCAGCGGCATCATCGCGTTGATGCCCTCCGCCGCACCGCGCCCGCCGGACGCCGTCATGTCGGTCAGCCATGCATTAAAGCAGGCATCGTTGGCAGAAGAGCCGAAGAACGTCATCACGCAGTCCATCACCACGACAAGCGTCACACAGACCGCAGCCGCCGAAGCCCCCGCAGGGAGAATAGCAGCTACCGTATCGGTGCGGATCAGCGCAAACGAAAAGATCGAAATTCCCCATAAAATATAGCCGCCGCAGATAAATGCCTTACGCTTGCCCACGCGGTCGGACAGCGCACCGATCAGCAGCGTCGTCACCGTCGCCGCAACGGCACTGGCAGAAACCATCAGCGAAATATCCGCCGCACTCGCGCCGAACATCTGATAGATAAATACGTTGAAATACATATTTTCAACGACCCACGCGATCTGCCCGATCAGGCTGAAGATCACAAGTGTAGCCATAAACTTTTTTCCGTTTTTCATTATCGCATCCTCCATCCGGGACTTTCTTCCGTTACAGTATACCATGAATTGCCCCTTTTTTCAAGAGCCGACGGCGTTTTCAAAAAAATCTCCCCATCCCATTGACGGCAAAATAAAAATGTGATATGATTGAAATAACGCTACGACCTCGGAGGTATCCCATGTTTCTTAAGGCCAAGCCCGTGTTTGCCGCCGCGCAGGAAAAAGAAATGAACGTCCAGCTCGGCTTTTTTGCCCGTATCCCCGCCACCGCCGACGCTACGCTGCGTCTGACGGGTGCCACGCTGTACGAGGTGTTCATCAACGGTCAATTTGTCTGCCGCGGTCCCGCCCGCACCTGTGCAGGCACCTTCCGCGTGGACGAGATCTCCGTCGGAGACCTTCTGTGCGCCACGGAAAATACCGTTGTCATCCTGCTGCAGAGCAGTAACTGTAACAGTTACGCTGTCCCCATGGCAGACGGCTTTCTGCAGGCCGAGCTCGTCAGCGGTAAGCGCGTCCTCGCCCATACCGCAAAGGACGGCAGCTTTACCTGCGTTCGCATGACCTCCCGCATCACCAAAACGCTGCGCTATTCTTTTCAGCGCCTGTTTACCGAGGCGTATCACCTCACCGCAGCACAGTCGCGCTTTCTTATAACGCCCGAGGAGGCAGGCTACCCCGTGCAGTCGCTGCAGGAGCAGCCACCCAAGACACTCATCCCCCGTGAGGTCTACGCCACCGACGGCGAGTGCGTTTATGCCGCACGTACCGTCGCTCACGGCACCGTCACCCCGCTCGAGCACCCCTCCTACCCCGATAAGCGCGAATATCACCCAAGCCCCGTCTTTTTCTGCTATCCCCCCGAGGAGATCGCGCTCAATTCCGCTGCGCTCTCGCACGCCTATGCCTATCATCCGTCAGACGAAACCGCCCCTGATTGCACCTCTCTGACGCTCGCGCCGCAAGGCTACGCGCTGCTCGATATGGGCAAGGAGCTGACGGGCTTGCTTTCGTTGTCGGTCAGCGCCGACGCCCCCGTCCGCCTGCTCCTCACCTTTGACGAGATCCTGTCCGACGGGCAAGTCAACGCCACTCGCCTCGATTGCTGCAACGCCATCGTCTACGACCTTGAGGCAGGCAGCTACGAGCTGCTTTCCATGGAGGCGTATTCCCTGCGCTATCTGACGCTCACCGTCATCGGCGGTCATACCACCACCCTCTCGCAGATCGGTCTGCGCCGCGTCGGCTTCCCTGCCGTCGATACCGTGTTGAACAGCGAAGACCCCGTCGAGCAGGAGATCTATGCCGCCGCCGTCGAGTCCTTCCGACAGAACACCGCCGATATTTATATGGACTGCCCCTCCAGAGAGCGCGCAGGCTGGCTGTGCGACAGCTTTTTCACCTCCCGCGTAGAATATGCGCTGACAGGAAAAAGCGTAGTCGAGCGAGCCTTCCTTGATAACTTCATCCGCGCCGAGCGCTTCCCCGGACTGCCCGAGGGAATGCTGCCCATGTGCTACCCCGCCGACCATCCCAACGGCGTTTTCATTCCCAACTGGGCCATGTGGTACGTCCTTGAGCTGGAGGAATATCTCAATCGCAGCGGCGACCGCGCGCTGATCGACCGCGCCAAGGATAAAATGCTCGCCCTTTACCAATTTTTTACCGCGTACGAAAATACCGACGGACTGCTGGAGCATCTTCCCTCCTGGGTCTTTGTCGAGTGGTCACACGCCAATAACCTTTGCCAGGACGTCAACTTCCCCTCCAACGCCCTCTACGCCGCTGTGCTGGATGCCCTCGATCACCTGTACGACCTGCCCGCGCTTCACCAAAAGGCAGAACGCATCCGCAGCTATATCCGTGCCCACGCGCTGCTGGATACCGGCTTTTTCTGCGATAATATGCTGTGCGGCGCCGACGGCACGCTGCATCTGTCGGGTGAGAGCACCGAGGTCTGCCAGTATTATATGTTCTATTTCGGCGTGGCAGCCCCCGATACCCATCCCGCGCTTTGGCGCATTCTCACCGAGCAGTTCGGTCCCGACCGCCAAGCCAAGGGACTCTACCCCGATGTCCATCCCGCCAATTCCTTCGTCGGTAACTACCTGCGCCAGGACCTGCTGTATCGCGCAGGCCGCCACGAGCAAATGCTCACCGAGATCAAGGGCTACTTCCACTATATGGCAAAGAAAACGGGGACCCTCTGGGAAAACGCAAGCGATTTTGCCAGCTGCAACCACGGCTTTGCCTCCCACGTCGCCGTCTGGCTGCTTGCTATACGCAATCCCTCTTAAATTGAACGTACAAAGGCACGGTGCCAATGGCGCCGTGCCTTCATTCTTTACAACCGATAAACGTAATTTTGCTTGCGAGGCTTGGGCGCCGGCAGCTCACCCTCTCTGTATCCTAAGATCAGATGACCAACGCCAATATAATCGCCATCGATCCCAAGGCGATTGAGCAGCGCCTTGCCCTCCTCGCTCTCAAACTCCTGCCGCGCACGATGGATCCAGCAGCTGTCCACCCCGACGGCGTGCGCCGCATTCATCAGATTGCCCAGCACCAGCGAGCCGTCCTCCACACAAGTCGGTACGCTGCGATCCGCCAACACGATAATGATCGTCGGCGCACCGTAAAACGGGTCAGCATCGGGCGTCCCCATAATCTCGGCATTCATGCGGCGAAGCTGCTCCCGTACCTCGGCATCCTGCACAACGATCATCAAGGGAGATTGTAGTCCACGTCCCGTCGCGGCGTATCTCCCCGCCTCCAGAATGTCCTGCAGTGCCTGCTCGTCCACCTGCGTTTTCTGATAGCTCCGTACACTGCGCCGTGTCGTCAGCGCCGCTAAAACCTGCTCCTTCATGTTTAAATCTCCTCCCCGTTCAGTATTGCAACCGCTCTGCGGTATTTTTCCATTCGCTGCTGATCGCGCTCGGTCACCGAGGGCAAGCGACTCAGATCCATGTTGTGCCGAAGATCGGCTGCCTTGACCACCCTTGCCACGGGATGCGCCGCCACGCGGCGGATATAATCGAAATACTCTTCATCCTCCCCATGCGTCATGGTGCGTACCGCATCCAGCACCTCGGGCGCAAAATACGTCTCCAACAGCGCCTCGTCCACACAGGTATCCTCAAGCACATCGTGCAAAAGCGCCACCGTTTTTGTGATCTCGTCCTCACAAAATGAGCTCACCCGCACCGGGTGCTCAATATACGGCTTGCCCGCCTTGTCCTTCTGCCCCTCGTGATAGCGGGAGGCGATCAGATACGCACGGTCGATCGGGCTCTGCAGCACCGATAGCTTGAATTTCTCGTTGTTCTCCTGCAGTTGCTCAAACGTCACGGGCATAAAGCCATTGACGTCCACCCCCGCATTCAGCGCGTGATACTGTTTCAAAATCACCGTATATTCCGGTAAAACGTTGTTGTGAATGTGCCCGTGGATCAGATAGCCCGGCTTGGTCGAAAATTGCGGGCGGCTGTCCTCCCATTCCAGCAGCGGGTAGTGGCACAGCGTCACGCCGCGCCCCGCAATACGGATTTTGGCATATTCCTGTATCTGCGTCGGCCACCCCTCGCACGGCGTCTGCTTGAGCCAGGATACGTCGTGGTTGCCTCGCAGTAAAATAATGTTCCCCTTGAGTGCCGCAAGATATTCCGGTGCCTTTTTCTTGGGCCAGATCATATCGCCAAGAACGTACACCGTGTCCCCATCCCTGACGCAACGGTTCCAGTTTTCAATCAGAGTGCGATCCATCTCCTGCACCGATGCAAAGGGACGATGGCAGTACTTCAAAATGGCGGCATGGCCCAAATGAAGATCAGCGGTAAAATAAACCATCCCGCACCTCACTCCCCAAGATAGGTAAAGCGCGGCATACATTTACCGTCGCGCTCGACCGTCTCGTTCCACATACAGGCAGGCCGAACCCAAACGTCGCCCTCGCCGTACAAGGCGCGGTAAACCACCATATCCTCACCGCTCTCCGAGTGCTTTGCGATCATCAGCACCCGGTATTCGTTTCCCTTGAAATGCCGGTAGCGCCCCAATAAAACCGTGCTCTGCATCTCGTGTCCTCCGCTTTCTGCTTGATACCCTAATTATATC
>JAFTSR010000263.1 GCA_017467225.1 Clostridia bacterium
GTGCCGAAGATCTTGTCCCAGATCAGGTTGTACTTGAGGCTGAACGTGCCCTCGCTGTCGAAAGCCAGGCGGTAAGAGCCTTCCGCATTGCGCGCGCGATCGATAAAGCTGAGCGCTTTCTCACGGGCAAGCGCGATGTACTTGTCATACGCAGCCTCGTCGCCCATCAGGCGGTACAGAATACCCAGTGCAGCGATGCCCATGATCGCCTTGAGAGTCAGATTGCAGTTGTGGGAGAGGTGACCGGCAAAGTCGTCGGTGCACAGCTGGTGGGCAGGGTCGTCGCCGTTGTCGATCAGATATTTGACCCACTGCTCCAAAAGATCCAGGTTCTGCTTGGCGAAGTCGGCGTTGCCCAAGGCGACCGCAGAAGTAGCCTCCATCATCAGCATGTTGCCGCACTCCTCGACAGGCATCTGACCGTTACGCACCAGCTCGCCCGTCTCACGGTTGAGCCAATAAACCTGACCGTTGACCAGCGGATACTGACCGGCATCGTGGGGGGCAAAGTCAAACTTCCACTTCTCGCTGCGTGCAAAGCGATAAACAGGACGCATCATGCCGTGGACCAGCTCGGGATTGTACAAAAGATACAGGGGAATGGAGGGATAGCTGACGTCGACCGTTGCGGCGCAGCCGTTGGAGAAGTTCTCCTTGGAGATGAACAAAATCTCGCCGTTCTCGTCCAGCACCAGCTTGTGTGCGCCGATGCTCTGACGCAGCGCCAGGAGCAACAGCTCGGCGTACTTCTCGCCGCCTGCGCGAACAGCGTCGGCAAACAGCGTGTCGGAGAACACCTTGCATTTCTCCATCAGCGGCAGATAGTCGGCGTGCGCCTCGGCAATGGCTGCCTCGATGGTCGGTGTAATCGACTTCCAATACGCCTTGAGGTTGGTGCCGAAATACTGAATGCTCTCGATATCATCGTAAGCGAAGGTGAACAGGGCGCTCTCATCCACGCCGACCTCGGCGCAAACGTAGGCCATGCCGTCGTCGCTCTGCTCACGGCTGAGGCAGGAAACCTCGCCGCCGGCGACGGACAGATAGAAGTAACCCCAATCAATGCGCAGATCGTCGCCGCTGCGGTTGAGCACGTCCTGCTTGACGTTGCCCATCTTGACGGTAGAAAGACCTGCAATGTCCACCGTCTCGGCAACCACTGCGTCCTGACCTGCCTCGTTGAGGCAGATCTGCTCGGAGACGGCAATCTTGACGACGACGCTGTGCTCCTCGCCGTCGATGGCGCGGCTCAGCACCTCAAGATAGCTGACGGGACGGGAGATCAGATAGTTATCGGTGGGAATGATGGGCGTGGTAAACAGCGCCGTCAGCTCCACGCCACCGGCGCGGAAAACGTAGGTCGTGGTCAGAGCCTCGATATCCAGCGAAATCTGCTCCATGGCGGGGATAGTTTCGGCATTCTTATCGCCCATAAAGCGGTAAGACACGCCGTCAATGGTGGTAATGCCGTCAATAGTCATCGGCTTGTTGGTCCAGTGGCGGGTGGTGGTATCGGTCAGGCGGTCGGCAGGCGACCAAACGCTGAAATACGGATCGACGGTGATCAGCGGAACGCTGGGGGCTCTGAGTCTCATAAGTAAATCTCCTTTGGTTGGATGCTCGCAAAGTGCGAGGTAATAACATTATTATAACAAGAAAGAAACGAGGTGTCAAGTGGATTTGCCATATTTGCATCAAAAAAGAAGCGCGGCGTTTCTCTGTTGTTCTTAACGGAGAATTGGCAGGCACAAAATTTCGGCAGAGAACTTGTTTTCTCTGCCGATTTGTGGTATAATGGGGTTAGCAAAAAAGCCTTCCTCCGGGAGGAAGGTGGCACGCGAAGCGTGACGGAAGGAGCCTGCGTAACTTTGAAGTTTTGATATGTTTTATTGTCACGCATTCTCCCTCACCCGACTTCGTCGGGAGCTCCCTCCCGGAGGGAGCCTCAAGACGCGCGTAGCCTTAAGGGGTATGGGCTTTGCCCTGTGCCTTTGTAATACAAAGGCGAAACTGGCGATAAATATAACGATAGTGTTACATGAAATGGGGGATTTATTTGGACTATAAATTGTATTTTCCAACGA
>JAFTSR010000264.1 GCA_017467225.1 Clostridia bacterium
AGGGCACGTACATGCTGTTTTTGGACTGCGCTGAGTGGCTCGACAAACACGGCAAGACCATGGACGAGCTGCTCCATGCCGGCTGGGACGTGGGAGTCGTATGGCAGGACGGACGTGCCTGTCACGGGCAGACGCACATCCGCATGAATCTTGCGCTGCCGCTCAGCCGCGTGCAAGAAGCTTTCGATCGGCTGGACAAGTATGTTTTTAACGCTCAATAGAACAAAAAGGACTATGCGCCGCGGCGCATAGTCCTTTTGCATTTTTATTTTGTCCACTCGGAGATGGCTTTTTGGTAGTTTGCGTTGATCTGTTTGAGCTGCGACTCGGCTGCGGTAAGCAGACTGTTGTACATGGAGGTGAAGTTGGTTTCACTACGGCTGACCATATAGTTGAGGTACTTGTTGTAGGGACCGACCTGATACATAAAGCCGATGTCGTAGACCAGACTGTCAAAGATGATGTCGAGCATATCCGAGGATTCCTCGTCGCGGGAGTGGATACCCTTGAGGTTGAGGTCGTAATATGCGGGCATGACCATCTGCTGTCCGTAGTAGGAGAGTGCCTCGGTGATCACACCGGTGCGCTCCGGATCATCCTGGATCAGCGGAACGCAGACAAACTGCGAGAAGTAGGGAGTAACGGTGGCATGGTAGTTGTTCTGCGCCGAGTCCTATTTGGGGAAGGGCAGCAGACCGAAGTCGCTGTCCATCTCGCGGAAGCGGGATACGCTCGCCATGTAGGTGGTCCAGAACAGACCGTGATTACCGCCCCAGAGCTCCTGCTCAAATGCGGTGGTATTGTGGATCGCCTGATACTGCAGCGCATACTGCTTGTCCAGTGCGAAGGAGAGGTATTTTTCTACCACGTTGACGGTGGTCTCATTGTACAGCGTGAGCTCGATCTCGCCCTTGGCGTTGACGGTGGCACAGCGCTGTCCCGAGGCATGGATCATGCCGAGATTGGAGTCTACCCAGACGAGCAGACCGTAGCGGTCTTTTTCATCCATGATATCGTTGTTGTCGAGATCCTCGGTCACGGTCTTGCAGAGCTTGGCGAAGTTTTCGAGCGTCCACTCCCCGTTGTAGACCATATCGTACGGGCTTTCCAGATTGTAATCCTTCAGCAGGGTCTTGTTGAACATGATGACCATTGCGGCATCATTTTCGGCGATCGAAAAATCGCCCGCGGTGAAGAACATAACATCGTTGATGCGGAGGCTTGCGTTTGCCTGCTGGTCCCACCAACTCTTGGAGAGGTCAATGCCCTCGATCGCGTTCAGGTCGTACAGATAGCCGTTGTAGGCAAGCACGCTGACATCGTATCCCGCGATCAGTGCCACGTCGTAATTGCACTCGCCTGCGTTTACATCGGTGCTGATCTGCTTGAATCCGGGACCGTTGCCGCTGGAATATGCTTTGGTGGCGTATTCTTCAATATTGATGTTGTAGTTTTCTTCCACAAGCACCGTTCTCTTGTACTGTGCATTGTCTAACGGCAGCGAAGATTCTTCTTCGTAGGCAAAATCGGCATAAGCGACATTGCCCGCAGAAAGAATATTAAAGGTCTCCCCGCCGTAGTCTGCTTTGAGCGGAACACCCAGCTGCTCAGTTGGTTCGGTGGTGGTCTCCGTGGGGGCTGCGGAAGTGGTGGAGAGCGTCGTCTCCGGGGGTGTGGTGCTGCCGTCGCAGGACGCAAACAGCAAAGTGCATGCCATCAGCAGCACGGTGAACGCCCGTGCGTTCAGATGTTTCATAACAGATTCCTCCTGAAAGTGAAATTGCTTGATTTACAATCTGATTATAGCATCGACGCAAAAATAGCGTCAATGTATTTTTTCAGTTTAATTATTGTATTTTTTCACGAGCCGAGCGATAAAAAAACCGCTCTGCGTGCAGAGCGGAAAAAATACTTCCATTTTTTATATGCTTATTTTTTTATATGCTTATCCCGGTATTGCTTTGGCGTCATGCCGGTCGTCTTGGCGAAGACCTTGTGGAAATAGGCGTTGTCGTAGACGCCGAGGCCATCGGCAATTTCCTCGATCGGTATCTCGGTCGTACTGCGGAGCAGCAGCTTTGCTTTATTGATCTTACTGTGCATTTTGTACTGCGCGGGGTTCATGCCC
>JAFTSR010000265.1 GCA_017467225.1 Clostridia bacterium
CCCAACTACCACTACGAGGATCTCCGCGACCTCTGCGAGATCTACGGCAAATCGGGACTTGCGAACCCCGCAGTTGTCGTTGACACCAACCATGCAAACTCGGGCAAGAAGTGGGCAGAGCAGCCGCGCATCGCCAAGGACATGCTGCATTCCTGCCGCCAGAGCGCCGACATCCGCAAGATGGTCAAGGGTCTGATGATCGAGAGCTATCTCCACGACGGCGCGCAGAAGGTTACCGACGAGGCCAGCTACGTCTGCGGCCAGTCCATCACCGACCCCTGCCTTGGCTGGGAGAAGAACGAACGCCTCATCCTCGATCTGGCGGACGTGCTGTAAGGAAATGAATATATGTGAGGGGGAACTTTTTTAGAAAAAAGTTCCCCCTCGCGCTCCCTCTCAAAAAACTTGGTATCTATGGATATCTTCACGGACGTGTGCGCAAGACCACGATCGCTTGCATAAACTTTCTCTTGCATTTTGTTCTGCATCATGATATAATAAGTACATATCATAAAAGCCGCGGCTCGTCCGCGCAAAGGAGGCAACCTATGTTTAACCGTCTTACCGACACCTATACCCTGCCCAACGGCTATCCCATCCCTTGCGTGGGATTTGGCACTTGGCAAACACCCGACGGTGAGACCGCCACAAGCTCCGTCAAAACCGCGCTGCAGCTCGGCTACCGTCATATCGATACCGCCGCCTGCTACGGCAACGAAAGAAGCGTCGGCCGGGGTATCTGCGAGAGCGGCATCAAAAGGGAAGATATTTTTGTCACGAGCAAGGTCTGGAACAGCGAGCGCGGCTACGACAAAACCATGCGCGCCTTTGAAAAAACGCTGTCCGATCTGGGTCTGGAGTATCTTGACCTGTATCTCATCCATTGGCCTGCCGCAGCACACCAGTATGAGGACTGGGATGCGCTCAATCTGTCCACCTGGCGCGCCATGACCGAGCTGTACCGCGCCGGCAAGATCCGCGCCATCGGTGTGTCCAATTTCCTGCCGCACCACATCGCCTCCCTGATGGAGACCGAGGTGCCGCCTATGCTCAATCAGCTGGAGTTCCATCCCGGCTACATGCAGCCCGAGATCGTTTCTTACTGCCGCGACAGAGGCGTGCTGGTCGAGGCCTGGAGCCCGCTTGGCACCGGTCGCGTGCTGGGGAATGAGACGCTGATCGCCATCGCCGGGAAGTACGGCGTGTCCACGGCGCAGCTGTGCATCCGCTGGTGCCTGCAGCACGATACGCTGCCGCTGCCCAAGTCGGTCACCCCTGCGCGTATCGAGCAGAATACCCACGTGTTTGATTTCCATATCGCAGACGAGGATATGGCCGCCATCGACGCGCTGCCCTATATCGGCGGCTCCGGCTTCCACCCCGACCGCGTGGATTTCTGACGTTACAAAAATTTCAAAACGCCGTCATAAAATTCATACATTGTTTACGCAAACAGATTTTTTTCCTGCTGCTCTTTCGCTATAATTAAGATGTTACTTTCGAAATCAAATGAGAAAGGAGACCAAGGATGAACGAAACGTATGATATCAACCCGACCGAAGCCGTGCTGCCCCCAAAACGAGGAAAAGCGGCGCTTCTGATCGGCATTGTGAGCGCTGTGGTGCTGTGCGCCGCGTTGATCATCGGCTGTGCAGCGCTGGGCGTGTTCGATACTCGCTCACCGTTTGAAAAGACGGTCAGCGCGCTCTTTTCTGATGCCCCTGTGCTGCTGGAGAATATCGAGGACGGCGGCCGCGTGCAGGTGTCGGCTGCACTGGGCTCTGATCTCGTAGAGACGGTCGGGCGCAACCCTTTGCTGCTGCAGCTGACCTCTACCGCCGGGCAGGATGCGTGGCTGCTTGAGGGTGGCCTTGGCGCCGAGAATGCCATGCTGGACGTCGCGCTTCTGGCCGACCGTCAGGGGCTGCAGCTACGATCGCAGCAGCTGCTGGGAGACGATGCACTCTCGCTTACGTTAGACGAAGCTCTTTGTGAGCAGCTGGACGCTTCCATCTTCGCACCCGACAGCGGCTCAGCCTACGCGATGGACAAGGAGGCGTATACGCTGCTCCGGGATCAGCTGGAGATGCTTTTGCAGACGGACGGAGAGGCTGCGACCGACGTGCCGACCGCGGCACTGCAGGAGCAGCTGCGTCTTGCCTGGGAGGAGATTTCCGCCAAGCTGATGGCTGAGCTGACCGTGAGCCAAGGGAAGGAAACAATGTCGCTTTTGGACGGCGAGAAGCGCGTTTTGGTGCTCACCGTCACCTTTGACGAGCAGCTTTTGGTGGTTCTGGCGGACGAGATTGCTGCGCACTGGACGGATAACGATGCGCTGTACGACGCTGTCCGCGAGGCTGTGCGCCTGTCGCTGGCACAGAGCGGCAGTGATACGGATGAGCTGCTGTCCGAGACCATGAAGCAGCTGGACGATGCCATCAAGCAGATGCGGGACACCGTCCGCGAGCTTGCCAAGGACGATTTTCTGGACGTTACCGTTCGCTATGCCACAAGCGGTGGCTACTTTGTCGCGCTGGATGCAGACGTCACATGGAGCGTGCCTGACACACAAAATAGTGAGAGCTCGAGCGGCAGTGCCCGCTTGCAATGGACCTTTGGTGCCAAGCCGCGCAAAAAACCCGATTTTGATCTGACCTTCACGGCACGGGCTGACGGTGAGCAGACGGCGCTGGCCACCATGACCTACCGCCGAACGGAGCGTGCAGATCGGCTGGAGCTGACGCTGGAGGAGGCAACGGAGAGCGAGCCGATTGCAGGATTTGCCATAGAGCTTGCGCGAGAGACGGACGGCCGCTTTGCCCTCTCGCTGCTGCCGCAAGGGGAGGAGCGGGAGTTTGAGAGCATCACGCTACGCGGCTGCCTCAGCGAAAACAGCCGTCGGGTCTTTGATTTGACGCTGGATGGGCTGGAGGCGGTTGATCATGAGGGCGAGCAGCAGACGCTGATCAGCGAGAGCAGCCTGCGCATCCGCGCGGAGCGCGGCAGCTTTGACATTTCCCGCCACGACGGCGCGACCGAGCTGCTTGCCGTGAGTGAGCAACAGCTGGATACGCTGCTTGCCGAGATCGAGCAACGCTTCACCGCATATGCCGATACCCTGAACACCGCACTGGACGCGACGGTTTTGCAGGATAGCTGGCAGTATGCCGAGGAATACAGATTGCCGCTGGATGAGACGTTTTTGGATTATGCCATCGACCGCAAGACGGGACGGCTGTTTGTGGCAACATCCAACAGCCACACCACCGAGATCACCGCCTACGATCTGCATACCTCAAAGACGCTGGGTGAGTTGTCGCTCCCGCAGCCCATTGCGGGCATGGACGCAGACAACGGCGTGCTTGCCGTCTGCTTTACCAAGACTTATGGCGAGGTCATGGCGCACTTATATGACGCACAGACACTGCAAAAAACCCGGACGCTGGATTTCACCACGCACATTCATCAGCACGTACAGAACTATCCCGGAGCAGTGTTTATAGACGGCAGCCGCGTCATCGTGACAACAGCCACAGGACATTGTGACACCTATATTTACGACTTGGAAACCGACACACAGATCCAGCTGCAATACACCAAGCATCACGCCGGCGTGGCATTGGATCGTGAAAATCACGTGCTGGCAGTGATCGATCGTGCGCTGTCGCGCGTTGATATGATGCTGTACGATGCCGTCAGCGGTCAATATCTGGCCGGTTTTGAAAAGCTTTCCAGCTATGGTTCGGAGATTCCATATTTTGACGGTCGCACCTTCCAGGCGTATGAAAAGCACTATCACGCCAACGGCACCAAGACGGTACCCGCCAAGCAAGAGGCGATGCAGCAGCGTGTTTACAACGATCGCCTCAAGACGACCGAGGCGCTGGTGCGGCAGGATGAGAATTGTACCGTGACGCTGGAGGCGGACGAAA
>JAFTSR010000266.1 GCA_017467225.1 Clostridia bacterium
AATCAAAATCAACAAGGAGAAAGAAAAATCATGAAAAAGTTTCTTGTAATCCTCATGGTTCTGGCGCTTTGCGTGCTGACTTTTGTCGCTTGCGAGCCCCAACAGCCTGTGGATCCCCAACCCGATGTTGAATATAACGTAGACGCTGCAGTCAGCTACGTTTTCAACCTCTACAAGGACAGCACCACCAAGCAGGAAGACTTTGAGGTGACCGCAACCGTTCAGGTCGGCGGCGTTGCTTACGACGTCGAATGGACCGCCAGCGAGGGCGCAACCGTCACCAAGAAGGACGACAAGACCTATACCGTTGACATTGACGAAAAGTCCGCTACGGGCTATGAGTTCACCCTGACGGCAACCGTTAAGGCTGCTGACGGCACCACCGCCCAGAAGGCGATCAAGTTCAACGTTCCTAAGTACGAGGTTCTTTCCTTCGAGCAGTACATGGCTGCAAAGGAGGGTGACAGCGTTACCATCGAGGGTATCGTCGTTGCTATCAACTCCAAGGCTGCCGGCAACTCCAGAAACCACCTGTTCCTGGCAGACGCTAACGTCGTTGGCGGCTACTACTCCTACCAGATGGATGCAGACCCCGTTGCTGACCTTGGCATCGAGGTCGGTATGACCGTCTCCGTCTCCGGTCCCGTTGCTCCTTACTCCGGCATGCAGGAGATCAAGGGCGGTACGGCTAAGATCGTTGATTCCAACAAGAAGGAAGTTGCCGTTCTCGACATCACCGACAAGATCCTTGCCGGCGAGTCCCTGAAGAACTACGTCGGTCTGCCCGTCACCATCAAGGGCGTTGAGATCGCAGGTCAGGAGCTGGAGAAGGATACGTCCCAGTACCTGAAGTTCAAGATTGGCGAGATCACCTCTTACGTTCGTACCTACGTTACCGACTTCCCCACCACGCTCAAGGCTGAGGACAAGGCCGGCATCGATGCTGCTCACGCAGAAAAGTTTGGCTGGAAGGCAAACGCTACCGGTATTCTGGTTCTGTACAACAGCGCACCTTACCTCATTCCTATGGATACCGGCTGCTTCGAGTATCTGGAAAAGGTTGAGAAGACCGATGAGCAGAAGATCGCTGACACCCTGGAGGGCCTGAAGCTCGACGCAAGCTTCAGCTCCGATGCAGTCGTTGAGCTGCTCGCAGCAGGTGCCGCTTATCCCGAGGTTACTCTGACCTGGACCTCCAACAGCGAGCACGCTGTCATCGCTGACGGCAAGCTGACCATCACCGTTCCCGATGCGGCTACCGAGGCTATCGTAACCGTTACCGCAACCTGCAACGGCAAGACCGCTACCAAGGAATTCAAGATCAAGCTCTCCAAGACCGTAACTCCCGTTGCTGACATCATCGCTCTTGGTGCATCCAAGGAGCACAACACCTACACCGAGGAGAAGTACCTCGTTGCAGGTATCATTACCGAGGTTTACAACACCCAGTACGGTAACATGAAGATCACCGACGATCAGGGCAACGTCCTGACCATCTACGGTACCTACAGCGCAGACGGTGCAGACCGTTACGACGCTATGGCAAACAAGCCCGTTGCTGGCGACTACGTCGTTATCTTCGGTATCGTTGGCCAGTACAACGGTACTCCTCAGGTGAAGAACGGTTGGATCATGTCCTTCACCACTCCCACCTCCGTTAAGGATACCATCGACCTTGGCGCATCCAAGGAGCACAATACCTACACCGAGGAAAAGCACCTGGTAACCGGTGTCATCACCGAGGTTTACAACACCCAGTACGGTAATATGAAGATCACCGACGCTGAAGGTAACATCCTGACCATCTACGGTACCTACAGCGCAACCGGTGCTCTCAGATACGACGCTATGGAAAAGAAGCCCGTTGCAGGTGACACCGTTACCGTTTACGGTATCGTTGGTCAGTACAACGGCACGCCTCAGATCAAGAACGGTTGGATTGTTGCTGTCACCGCAGGTGCAGGCGAGACTCCCGATCCTGATCCTAAGCCCGAGCCCTCCGACGATCCCGCTCCCGATTCCGTCCTGACCATTGAGCAGGTCATCGCTCTTGGCGCATCCAAGGAGCACAACACCTACACCGAGGGCAAGTACTACGTCACCGGTGTGATCACCGAGATCTACAACACCCAGTACGGTAACATGAAGATTACCGACGATAAGGGCAACATCCTGACCATCTACGGTACCTACAGCGCAGACGGTGCAGACCGCTTCGACGCTATGGCTAACCAGCCTGCTGTTGGCGACACCGTTACCATCTACGGTATCGTTGGTCAGTACAACAATACCCCCCAGATCAAGAACGGTTGGATCACCGAACAGAAGCCTGCCGCTCCTGAGGCTCCCTCCTTCATCGAGGTTCCGATCGACAGCGATAAGTGGGATCAGTGCAAGCTGAAGCTGGACTTCCAGGAAATGCCCATGTCCCAGCACAGAAACTGGGCTGCAGGCAGCTCCCTCCATGCAGGCGCTTTCATGTACCGCTACGGTGAGATCTCTGCCGTCGGCGAAGCGCCCGTCATTGATATTTCCGGTATGAAGTATATCGAATTCGACGTTTACGTTTCCCACATCGACGTGATCGCTGAGGCGCTGTTCAGCTTCGAGCTGACCTCCTGCGGCGGTTCCGATAAGGAGGAGAACTGCAAGAAGTTCTACGGTAAGGACACCGGTTGGGTTGTTGGTTGGAACCACGTGAAGTGGAATCTGAGCGATTTCACCGAGCACGGTCCCGACGGCAAGCCTATGGACGCTACCAAGTGGAACTTCATCCGTTGGTACAACGATACCACGATCACCGTTGGCGAAGAGAAGCTGAAGGTTGCTATTGCTAACATCAAGTTCACCAACGACGATTACGTTGCAGAGGAAAAGCCTGAGGAGCCCGAGACTCCTGAGACTCCCGAGACTCCCGCAACCGGCAACACCATCGACATGCCCTCCTTCTCTCTGGGCGATGGCAAGGACACCGCTTACGCAGATCGTACCAACTCTCAGGGCTGGACGACCGTTGGCGCAGCAATCCTGACCGGCAAGGAATACGCAGGTATGGACACCTGGGCGATCACCCTGAACGGTAAGACTTCCGCTCCCGGTTCGCTGACCTCTCCCGCACTGAACGGCGGCATTAAGTCGCTGTCCTTCAAGTACGGCTTCCCCTTCTCCGACACGCAGTTCAAGATCACCATCAGCATCAAGAAGGGTGACGAGGTTGTTGCTTCTACCGTTCTGGAAAAGACCGACCTGACCTCCTCCACCGTTTACGAGTTTACCTGGAATCTGGAAACTCCCGTTGAAGGCGAGTTCACGATCGAGATCGTAAACAACTGCCTGTCCGCATCTACTAAGAACAAGGATCGTCTGTCGCTGTGGGATATTACCTGGGTAAACAACTAATTGTTTGACAGAACGATAAAAAAAGGAACCGCATCTTCGGATGCGGTTCTCTTTTTTTGTTTGTCGGGAGTTTGAACGACTTTTTCTATCCGGGGGCGCGACACAATGCGTCGCGCTGTGCGGTTGTGTTACTTCTTTGTCGTTCAACAAAGAAGTAACCAAGAAAGTGAACTCGGCCGTTCCCTCCGAGGCCTCCCCCGAGCGCGAAAAGTCGCGGCGCTTTGCTCTGCTCATTTTTTCGCGAAGGGTTGCATCTTCAGCTTTTGCGTCGGCGTTTTCAATCAAAACGCCGACACGGAAGAAGCACGCAAGCGAAACTGCAAAAGTTTTTGCCATCTGCGACGCACCCGAGTCAAACAAAATATCAAGCAAAACGATTTTGTTTTCTGCGCCTGCTGCCAAAACGGGCTGTCGAGGCGCCAGCCCCTACCGGGAAAGAAAAAACTTTTTCTTCCTCCGCCTGCCGCGCGTGGTGACAAGGCGGCGGGAGATGCAGCAGGGTAAAGATGTCTTTCTCCCCGGCCTGCCTTGTAGCGCGGCACGGAAGCGGTTTCCAAAGGCGGCAGCCTTTGGTTCGCTTTCTTGGTTCGTTCTTTCTCGAATGAGAAAGAATGAACATCTATGCTGCACAGATCAGCGCGCACCACAGGTGCGCAGTATGATCGTCCGTAGAAAAAGTTGTAAAAAGTCTTGGCAATTTCTTTTGCGCAAAGCAGTGTGCGTGTCAAAAGAAGAAGTTGCTGAAAATTCAGCTAAACTCCCCCTCCCCGTTGCCCGCTCTTGACTTTTGCTCCGCCATGCTCTATAATATAAATAATGTAGAAAATCCCCGAAAAAGGAAGTTACCCATGAACGCTCTGAAAAAACTCACCCTGCTGCTCCTGGTCCTTGCCACGCTGACAAGCGCCCTGCCTGGCTGCCAGCGCCCCGACCAGCCCCAGCCCCCCAAAATCGATCTGCCCACCGCCATCGACATTGTTGGCGCGGATCGCGTTTCGCTGACCCTCGGAGACGAGCTTCAATTGAGAATCGACCAAAGCGAAGAGATATTGTCCATGATCGAATGGACGGCCACGAGCGACTGCGTCAGCGTCAGCGACAGCGGCCTTGTCACCACCAACCGCGTCGGCACCGTGCTCGTCACCGCCACACTGGGCGAGCTGAGCGACAAGGTGCTCATCACCGTCGTTGACAGCACCAACCGCCCCGAGTCCGTCACCCTTACCGCAGAAAAAAACACGCTGATGATCGGCGAGTCGACCAACCTGATCGTGTCCGTCACCCCTTCAGGCGCGGCATCGGGCGCCATTTTCAGCGTCACGAGCGGCTCTGATGTGATCACGGTTCAAAACGGCAGAGTCGTCGCCCAAAAGGAGGGCACTGCCACCGTCGTTGCTACCGTCGCAGGTGTTGCGAGCGAGGAGCTGACCATCACCGTCGCTCCTGCCGCCGACCCCTACGAGGGCATGAGCGCGGACGAGTTTTACGCCAATTACACCGTCGCGGACAGCTATCTGGATGCCTACTACCGCACCCAGCATGGCTTCATGTCAGGCTCGCTGACCGTTCCCGATCAAGCACCCGTGCTCTCCGAGTATCAGCCCATGCGCGACGGTATGCTCATCCGCAACCGCGCGACGCGCTACGAGGACGACGGCAACACCTACGTCGTGGTGAATGCTTATGGGCAGGAGGTCATGGAGATCTACCGCGGCGCGGCTTATATCACGCTGGAGGAGGTTGCCGCTTACGTCTTCGCCTTTGGTGACGTACCCGCCAACTAGTCCGCCTCCAAATAGTCCAAACCGACCCAGAGCGTCTGGGGCATTTACCTGCGCGTCAATCACACCCAGTTCACGGGCGACACCTCGCGCTACCCCTACGAGCCCGAGCTGCCCAACATCAGCGGATGCGGCGGTGATTTCGTTTATTACGAGATCGATATCGGCACGACGGGCAACGACTGCGATCCCGCCTATCGCCCTGCCCTTTACAACAACGGCGTGTCCATCACCCGCGGCGCCTCCCGCATCGTCTACGCCCGTTTTGATAAGAACAACAACCACATCACCGAGCCCGACGAAAAGTTCGTCTTCTACACCTACAACCACTACAACGATTTTCAGGAATATCTGAACTACTTTGGCGGCTGGGGCGAGATGTTCGGCAATATCACGGGCGGCGGTGTGATCTCGGATAAGCAAAACTGCAATCCCACGCCCTACGTGCCCGTCTGGCGGGGAGATCTGTCCGAGGCTACGCTTCTCTCGCCCACGCGCGAGCAAAACGACTACGTCGAGATCGTCTGGTGCCTGCCCGTCGAATGGACGGAGCGCAAGCACGCGTAACAGAATAGAAAAAACGCCAAGACAAAGGCTCCTTCTCATAAGGAAGTTTGATTTCTCCTTGTAGGGACCGGCGTCCTCGACGGTCCGAGACATATTTTGCTATGCAGGAAACAAATAATTAACCCCAACAGATTTTACAAATCTGTTGGGGTAATTTTATGTGATCCTGTTCGACAAATTGGAATTGGTCATTGTACGCCATTAAAATCAGTCTTACTCTCGAAGGGACGATTAAAAGAGCCAATTTCAATTAAATTCCCTTCGGGGTCTGCGATATAGCAG
>JAFTSR010000267.1 GCA_017467225.1 Clostridia bacterium
AGCTTGAGCGAGATGGTCTCGCCATTCGCACAAGTAATGATGGTGTTGACAACATCCCCCTGCGCGAACTGCTTGCCTGCCAAGGTCGGGTCGGGGTTTTTGTCAGTCAGAGAGTAGGCGTGAAGTCCTGCTGCCTTGGAGGCTACAGACACCAAGGATACCATGCGGTTGCCGCGGTTGATGCCCAGAAGGCGCGCGATGGGTCCTAGCTCGTGCGTCGGATAGTTCTCGCTGTTGCGGCGCAGATAGTTGTCAATGCGGTAGTGGCGGTTGACGTAGCCGCCGATGATCTCGTCACGCAAATCGTGGCTGTACGCGCCGTGGCAATGTACCACCTCGCCAAAGCGACCGGCGCGGTGCAGCGAGGTCGCCAAAAGCTCAAAGCGGTCAAAGCAGCAGTTTTCCATGAACATCATGGGCACGCCGGTCTTCTCCACCGCCTCGATCAGATCGTAGCACTCCTGAAGATCATACGCGCCGCCTACCTCCATGGCCGCCGCCTTGCCGGCGTGCAGCGCGTCGACCGTCATGCGGATGTGCTCGTCCCAGGGCGTGGCGATGACCACGGCATCCACCTCATCCATAGCCAGAACCTCCATGTAATCCTGCGTGCCGACGGGCGTGTTACCGCGCAGGCGCTGCTGCTTGGCAATGGCGCGCTCTACGCGATCCTCGTATTTATCGCAAACGGCGGTGATCCGTACGCCGTCGATGGCGGAAAGCGTGTCCATGAGCATGCTACCGCGCGCGCCCACGCCGATCATACCAACCGAAATGATGTCCTTCTGAATGGGAAACGTATGTGACATGATAATAATCTCCTAAAATAATTATAAAGTGGCTCGGAATAGCCTTTTTCTTGATTATACCATACCGGCGCTTTCCTGTCAATCGGCGCATATGGAAAATTAGAAAAATGATGCCGATTTCTCTTGATTTTTTTGTGATTTTGTGGTATAGTATAGAAAAATTCATGCCGATGCGGAGGAACGTTTCCATGAAAAAGCAATTCATTTCTGCCAATCAAAAGCTGTGCGGTATCAAAGAGAGCTCTCCGGCTCCTGCGCTGCGCCGCTCCTTTATGCTGGACTTTGCGCCTGTGAGTGCCACACTGCAGATCTGCGGCTTGGGCTTTTACGCTTTGTTTGTCAACGGTCGGGAGATTACCAAGGGTCCGCTGGCACCCTATATCAGCAATCCCGATCACTTCTGCTACGTGGATACCTACGACGTCGCGCCCTATCTGACGCGCGGCGAGAACGTCATCGGCGTGCTTTTGGGTAACGGCTTCAACAATCCCTTTGGCGGCTTTGTGTGGGATTTTGACCGCGTGCCGTGGCGCGACGTGCCCAAGCTGGCGCTGGAGCTTAACGTTGCCGGCGAGGCCGGGGAGAGCCGCACCATCGTCGCCGACCCCTATTTCCGTACCCACCCTTCGCCCATTCTTTGGGATGAATACCGCTTCGGCGAGCATTACGATGCAAGACTTGAAAAGCTGCTGGGTGACTGGACGTCTCCCGGCTATGACGATCACACCTGGATCGCTGCTAAAATTGCCGCCGCACCGCGCGGTGAGCTGCGCGCCTGCACGTGTGAGCCGATCGCCGTGACCGAAACCGTTTCACCCGTTGCCATCACCAAGGTGGACGGAGGACATCTGTATGATTTCGGTGTCAATACCGCCGGCGTGACGGCGCTGCGCCTGGTTGGTGCGGCAGAGGGGCAGGAAATCCGCATCACCCACGGTGAGGAGCTGCGCGACGGCAAGCTGTCCTGCTACAACATCAAATTCGGCGGACGTCCCGACTTCGAGGAAAATTACAAGCTGCTGCACTACACCAATATCTACACCGCGCACGGACAGAGCGAGATCGAGGAGCACACGCCGCGCTTTGTTTACCACGGCTTCCGCTACGCGTTTGTCGAGGGTATGACTGACGAGCAGGCAACGCCCGAGGCGCTGACCATGCACGTGATGCACTCCGATCTGCGCCATATCGGTGATTTCTCCTGCTCTGACGAAACGGTCAACCGCCTTTACAATATGGCGCGTATCTCCGACCTGGCGAACTTTTATTACATTGTTACCGACTGTCCGCACCGTGAGAAAAACGGCTGGACGGGCGACGCCTCCATGTCCTCCGACCACATGATTTTGATGTACGATGTGGAAAAGAGCTGGCGGCAGTGGCTGGACAATATCCGTGCGGCGCAGTCGAGAACGGGCGGTCTGCCCGGCATTGTGCCGACCGACACCTGGGGTTACAATGACGGCGGCGGCTACGGTCCGGCATGGGATGCTGTGCTGTTCAATCTGCCCTACATGCTCTACCGCTTCCGCGGCAACACCGACGTTATCCGCGAGAACGCGCACGCCATGCTGCGCTATCTGGAGTATGCCGTAGCCCGTCGCCGCGAGGACGGCACGGTGGCCTTCGGCCTTGGCGACTGGCTGCCGGTCGGATATAATAACTGGTACGTCGCGCCCTTGTATGTGACCTGCACCATCACGCTGATGGATATGGCAGCCAAGGCGGCGGAAATGTTCCGCGCCATCGGGCAGCAGCATTCTGCCACCTTTGCGCAGGGTGTTGCGGACGAGCTGCGCGCTGCCATCCGCCGTGTGGCGCTGGACAAAGACACCATGACGCTGGAGCATAATGGCAGTCAGACGCCGCAGGCGATGGGACTTTACTACGGCGTATTTGAGCCCGAGGAGCAGGACCTGGCTTTTGCCCGTCTGCGCGAAATGATCGCCGCCAAGGGTGACAACTTTGACTGCGGACTGCTCGGCATGCACTGCTTATTCCACGTTTTGACGGCGCACGGCGAGAGTGAGCTGGCCTACCACCTGATCACCAAGAAGGACTTCCCGTCCTACGCGCACTGGATTGAGACGGGAGAGACCTCGCTTGTCGAGATGTTTATGGAGAAATACGAGGATCGTTCCTCGCACAACCACCACATGTACGGCGATATTGCGCGCTGGTTTACCGTCACGCTTGCCGGCCTTCGCCTCAAGGATGACAAAACCGTGCTGATCACGCCGACGCCCGTCGGTGGTCTGACCTGGGCGCAGGCGCATTGCGACCTGCCCGCAGGGCGTGTCAGCGTCCGTTGGGAGCGCGACGGCGCCGATGCCAAGACCATCCGCCTGACCTACACGGTGCCCGAGGGCGTGACTGCCTCTGTGCAGCTGCCCGATGGATTTGAGGTGGAGTGACAAGGGGCGCTGCCCCTTGACCCCGCCAAAGGGGATTTTGAAAAAATCCCCTTTGGAAACCCAAAACCTTTTTGAAAATTTATCATTAAGCTTGTAGCGGTTCTGTTCTTTTGGGGCAGACCGCTATATCCATATGGGGCCCCTGCCCCATAAGTGTGGCACATGATTTGTTTCACGCCCGAGCGGCGGGAGACAAGTTTCGGACAAGGCGAAACGACGAGTTTGCCTCGGCGGCTTAACACCGCCGTTTCGAGCATGCCCGAAAACGGCAAACGTCGTGCCCCCGCCCTACAGACACAGCATTTCTTCCCGTAGAAATCCCCTATGTTTTCGCCGTCCTTTTTGAGGCGGCGAAAGCAAAGTTTTTGCTATGCTACAACCGCGCGCGTTTGAGCAAAAACGCGGTAGCGTTTTTGTGTGTAGCGCGCGAAGCAGGGGGATCTACAAGGGGGAATCCCCCCTTGTACGCGTTTTCTTTGGGTTTCGGCGTAGCCGAAACAGCGTTTCATTTGACGCGCGTCAAAGAAATAGACAACAAACCAATTAAAGTCAGAAATCTTTGTTCGCACAATCTTTGCTCCCCATCCCCCCATCCCCCGCAAAAAAAATTCAAAAAAATTCCTCATCCATCTTGCAAAACGACCACTTTTGTGGTAAAATATACAGTGAAATATTGTTCCCAGCACGCCTGCGATCCACGCTGCATCGCCCACGCTATCCAAAAGAGGACCGTGCACCTTCCCACGCCGTGCGCGCAAGGGCATTACTAAATTCAGGAGGAAAACCTATGAATCCCAATGTAAGACCCGAATCCATGGCCCGCATCACTACCCCCGAGCTCGCCGCCGCTTTCATCGAAGAACAGGTCGCCGCTGTCCGCGCACAGGTCGGCAATAAAAAAGTGCTTCTCGCGCTCTCCGGTGGCGTGGATTCTTCCGTCGTTGCCGCACTTCTGATCAAAGCTATCGGTAAGCAGCTGGTCTGCGTGCACGTGAACCACGGACTGATGCGTAAAAACGAGTCCGAAAACGTCATCGAGGTGTTCCAAAATCAGCTGGACGCTAACCTCATCTACGTCGACGCAACCGATCGCTTCCTTGATCTGCTTGCCGACGTCAGCGAACCCGAGCGCAAGAGAAAGATCATCGGCGCGGAGTTTATCAACGTTTTCGTTGACGAGGCGCGTAAGCTGGAGGGCATCGAGTATCTCGCACAGGGAACCATTTACCCCGATATTCTGGAGAGCATCAAGCAGGCAGAGGGCAAGAAGGCCGTGAAGTCCCACCATAACGTCGGTGGTCTGCCTGAGGATCTGAAATTCGAGCTGGTCGAGCCCATCAAGCTGCTGTTCAAGGACGAGGTCCGCGTGGTCGGTGAGGCTCTTGGCCTGCCGCATGCTATGGTCTACCGCCAGCCGTTCCCCGGCCCCGGCCTGGGTGTCAGATGCCTTGGTGCCATCACCCGCGACAGACTGCACGCGCTGCGCGAGGCAGATGCTATTCTGCGCGAGGAGTTCGATCTGAACGGCCTTGCCGAGAAGGTATGGCAGTATTTCGTTGTCATTCCCGATATCAAGTCGGTCGGTGTCAAGGACGACAGCCGTTACGAGGGCTGGCCTGCCATCATCCGCGCCGTCAATACCAAGGACGCTATGTCCGCCACCATCGAGGAGATCCCCTACGCCGTGCTGCATAAGATCACCGCGCGCATCACCGCCGAGGTCGAGGGCATCAACCGCGTCCTCTATGACCTGACCCCCAAGCCCACCGGCACCATCGAATGGGAATGACCCTGTGTGGCTATGTAGTTCTTTAAATAGTTAGAATAGCACCGCAT
>JAFTSR010000268.1 GCA_017467225.1 Clostridia bacterium
ATAATAATATCGGCAACGATATTCGCGCAGATCAGGTCATAGGGGCGCGAGCGATCCGCCTGTCTGAGCAGATCCGAAACCTCGCAGGTGATGTTCGTAAGCCCGCTATCCTTGATGTTCTCATTGGCAACGCGCACCGCCATCGGGTCAATATCATACGCGCGGCAGTTGCCTGCGCCCAGCTTGGAGGCGCAGATCGCCAGAATGCCGCTGCCCGTTCCCACGTCCAGCATACGGCAGCCGGGCTTGGTGTATTTTTCCAACAAGCCGATGACAAGGCGCGTCGTCTCATGCGAGCCGGTACCAAACGCCATACCGGGATCCATGCGGACGATGATCTCATTTTCCTTGGCATCATAGCGCTCCCAGGCGGGAACGATGACGATACGCTCACCGATGTGCAAGGGCTTGTAGTATGCCTTCCAGGCGTTCGCCCAGTCCTCTTCATTGACACCGTCGATCTCGATCTTTGCGTCATCCGTCAGGCCTTCCTCGGCAAGACGGGAACGAATAAAGGACAGATCATCCGCATAGGAGCGCTCAGCGCTGACAAACACGGAGACCAAGGCAATGGTCTTATCCGCATTGAGGATGCTCTCATCGATCAGATCACCGTAGCAGGTCTTCAGGTCGATGTCGCTGTAATCTTCGATCATAAGATTGTTATTGACCATGCTCATGATCGCCGTCAGCTGATCCAAGTTCTTCAGCGAGACGGTCACCTTGATCTGTGTCCACTCTCTTACATCGCCGCGGTCCTCGCAGCAATAATCCTTATCAAATGCCATAACTCAAATTCCTTTTCAGTTTTTCTTATCAAAAATGCGCTTGAAGAAGCCGCTGCGCTTGGAGTAGTTGCTCTCGCCGCAGCTTTCGGCAAACGCCTTCATGGCGTTCTTTTGCTTCTCGGACAGTCCGCGCGGAATTTCCACCTTGACCGTAACAATCAGATCACCGCGGCGGTTCTGCGAGCGCATGACGGGAATACCCTTGCCGCGCAGCGTGAAGGAGGTATCTGTCTGCGTTCCCTCCGGAATTTCAAATTTGTTCTTGCCCTCCAGCGTCGGAATATCGATCTCCGCGCCCAGAGTCGCCTCGGCTACCGTAATCGGCACCTCGCAGTAGATATTGTAGCCGTCACGCTCGAACACGCTGTGTCTGCGCACCGAAACCGTAACGATCAAGTCACCGGCCGGGCCGCCGTTCTTACCGTCGCAGCCCATGCCGCGCAGAGCAATTCTTTCGCCGTCGTCAATTCCTGCAGGCACATTGATGGTCAGCTTTTTATTCTCGCGCACCGTGCCGGCACCGCGGCACTTGCTGCAAGGACTCTTGATGATCTTACCCGTACCGCGGCAAGCATCACAGGTCTGCGTGCTCTGGAAGGACATGCCACCCATTCTCTGCACGACGACGCGCTGACCGCTACCGTGACATACCGAGCAGGTCTCCGCACTCGTTCCCTTCTCCGCGCCCGAGCCGCCGCAATCAGCGCACTGCGCAATTCTGGTATAGGTAATATCCTTCTTACAGCCAAAGGCTGCTTCCTCAAACGAAACGGTCACGCGCAGACCAATGTCATCGCCTCGCTCGGGCGCGTTGGGATTGCGTCTGCGACCGCCGCCAAAGCCATTGCCGAAGATCGAGCCGAAAATATCGCCCAGGTCACCGAAATCACCGAATCCGCCACCAAAGCCGCCGCCGTAGCCACCGCCTGCCGCAGGATCAAACGCCGCATGACCAAACTGGTCGTACTTTGCCTTTTTATCTGCATCGGACAGCACGCCGTACGCCTCGTTGACTTCTTTGAATTTTTCTTCTGCTTCCTTGTCACCCGGATTTTTGTCAGGGTGATATTTTTTTGCCAGTGCCCAGTACGCCTTTTTGATCGCGTTCTCGTCAGCGCTCTTGTCGATGCCAAGCACCTCATAATAATCTCTTTTTTCTGCCATGGTTGTATCTCCTCGCCAAAGTCGGCTGTCATAAATTCTCGGGTTATGCCGTTATCCACACCTCCGCTATGCAGGGACATGGATAGCGCCAAAACATCGGTATATACACCCTTGCGGGAAAGGGCAAAATGCCCTTCCCCGCCTTGGTTTTCCATTGATCAGTTATTGCTGTGATCCTCGTAGTTAGCGTCATAGTAGGTGCCGTCGTTGCCACCCTGTGCGCCCTGTGCAGGATCGCCGCCCTGCTGAGCTGCCTGCTCCTTGTAGACCTTCTCCGCGATGGGATAGAATGCCTTCTGTAG
>JAFTSR010000269.1 GCA_017467225.1 Clostridia bacterium
CCGGTTCCGGGACCACCCGTCAGGATCATAACGCCATTGATCAGCGCGTCGTAAATGGCCTTTTTTTGCGCGGGCGCATAGCTGATACCCGACGCGCGCTCAGCCTTATCGATAAAACCGTGAACGTCAGGGGCATTGACGGGCACGCAGACGCGATCCAGCAGCACCAGCTTCATGGCGATATAGTGCTCGCAATCATAAGCGTAGCGATCGTAGCAATACCGCACGCCATCATAAGTCTCGCTCTTGATGCGGCCGCTGTCAAGCAGCGCATCCAAGGCCGTGCGGCAGGAGGCTGCATCGGCGCCAAGGGTCACCTGCGCGGCTGCAAGCAGCTTGTCCTCAGGCAGACAAACGTGACCGTTCTGGTTGCTGTTGGCGCGCAGAACGTAGGAAATGCCGCTCATCATACGCGCCGCGCTGTTTTCGCCCATGCCGAGCTTTTTTGCCATGGCGTCCGCCTTTTCAAAGCCGATGCCATCGATCTCGTCGCACAGGCGATACGGGTTCTCCTTGGCGCGATCGACCGCCGATGAGCCCCACTTTTTATAAATACGCACGGTCAGAGCCGCGCCGAAATATTCTCTGAAGAACAGCATTGCCGAGCGAATGCCCGATTTTTCCCGAAAATCCTCGCTGATCTCCAACGCCTTTTTACGGGAAATACCATTGACCTGCGAGAGCCAATCGGGATGATGCTCGATGACGTCAAAGGTGTCCTCACCGAACTGATCGACGATCTTTTCCGCCAGCTTGGGGCCGATGCCCTTGATGGCGCGGGAGGAGAGATACCGCAAAATGGAATTGACATCAGCAGGCAGGTTTCGCTCGTAGCGCTCGACGGCAAACTGTCTGCCGTACTTGGGCGAGTGAATCCAGCGACCGTACACCGTGACGTTATCGCCCTCGGAGATGTAGGGCATGGTGCCTTGGATGGTCACAAGGTCGTTCTCCTCGGTACCAAGATCACACACGGCATAGCCGTTCTCGGCATTGGCGTAGATCACCTGCTCGATGCTGCCGCGCATCTCCAAAAGTCCTTCGTTTTGCATGGTATTCTCTCCTCTCTGCCGACTGCCATCGGCGATTTTATACGATATAAACATGCACGCCGTAGCGCTGCAAAAGTGCAATTTCCTCCGTTGTCAGCGGTGGCTGCTCCTCAGAAAGCAGCACGATGATATCGCGCCTTCGACCAAAAAGATCCTTCGCCTCGGACAGCAAAAGATCCATATTTTCCCTCGCCTCGTGATCCAGAATGCGTACCGCCACGCCTATGCGGCTGCCGCACAGCCAGTCCGCCAGGAGCCACAGGGCGCAGATCAGGCCAAAGACGGCCGCGGTGGAAAAGGCCACCCAGAACAAAATTTCCCACATATTCCTGCCTCCTCTCAAAGGCAGTATATGGCGAGGGAGCAGGAATGGTGCGAACAGAACTTCCTAACCTATGTGTGATGTGTCCATTTCTTTGACGCGCGTCAAATGAAATAATGTTTCGCTACGCGAAACCGAAAGAAAACGCGTACAAGGGGGCTCCAAGCCCCCTTGTAAATCCCCCGGGTTGTGCGCGTTTTGTCCGTATGGGCCTAAGGTTTTTAGGGAGGCTGCTTCGCAGAAGCCGCGATGTTTGGCGGTTTCGCTTGCGAAATGACGCCGTCAAGGCGTCAAGGCAAACTCGCTGTTTCGACGCAGTCGAAACATTGCTTCGCTGCTATTCTTTTGTATGACAAAAAGCCAAACTCGGTAGGGGGAGGGGGGCTTCTCCCTCTGCAAAGCGAAATAATTTTATTCGCCTATCATATGGGGCAGGGGCCCCATATGGCATATCGTTCCGTTCATTCAGAACAGAACCGCTGAAAATTCAACAAAAATTTTTTCCAAAAGTTTTTGGGGTTCCAAGGGGACTTTTTTCAAAAAGTCCCCTTGGCCGCCGGAGGCATTCTCACACCTGCACAGCCGCAGCCAGCGCGTCGGCAATGTCGGTGCGCTCCCAGGGAGCATCAATGTCCTCGCGTCCCATGTGGCCGTAAGCTGCCACGGGGCTGTAGATGGGACGGCGCAGACCGAAGCGCTCAATGATTGCAGCCGGGCGAAGATCGACCAGCGACATCACAGCATCCGCAATCACATTCTCGGCAGCCTTGCCCGTGCCGAAGGTATCGATCATGACCGAGATCGGACGAGCCACGCCGATGGCGTACGCCACCTGCACCTCGCACTTGTCTGCCAGACCGGACTTGACCACATTCTTGGCAATGTATCTTGCAGCATAGCATGCGCTGCGGTCAACCTTGGTCGGGTCTTTGCCCGAGAAAGCACCGCCGCCATGACGGGAATAGCCGCCGTATGTATCGACAATAATCTTACGGCCGGTCAGACCGGTATCGCCGGCAGGACCGCCAACGACGAAGCGACCGGTGGGATTGACGTAAATCTTAGTGCGATCGTCCAGCAGTGCATCGGGAATGATCGGCGTGATGACCTGCTCAATCATGTCGCGGCGGATGGTCTCCAGCGACACATCCTCGCTGTGCTGGGTGGAAATAACAACCGTGTGAACACGATGCGGCTTGCCGTCGCGGTATTCCACCGTCACCTGGGTCTTACCGTCGGGACGCAGATAGGGCAGCTGACCGCTCTTGCGCACCTCAGTCAGGCGCAGCGCCAGCTTGTGGGACAGCGAGATGGGCAGCGGCATCAGCTCTGCGGTCTCGTTGCAGGCAAAGCCGAACATCAAGCCCTGGTCACCGGCACCGGTGTCAAAGCCGTCGGAGTCCTGCCCCTGCTTGGCCTCCATGCTGCGGTCAACGCCCATAGCAATGTCGGGCGACTGCGTGTGAATGTGATTGTAGATGACGCAGGTGTCTGCGTTGAAGCCAACGTTGTCCTGTGTGTAGCCGATCTCGCGGATGGTGCTGCGCACCAGTGCGGGGATGTCCACCTCAGCCTTGGTGGTAATCTCACCCATAACGGTTACCATGTCAGTCGTACATGCCGTCTCGCAAGCAACGCGGGACATAGGGTCCTGCGCCAGCATAGCGTCAAGCACGGCGTCAGAAATTTTGTCACAGACCTTGTCGGGATGTCCCTCGGTCACGGATTCGCTGGTAAAAAGCATTTTTCTCATTGTTTTTTCTCCTTTATGTAAACCTCATTTTTTAACAAAATAATAAGCCCTCGACGCAGATCGAGAGCATGCTAACACCTGTTCAGTTTCACATCTCTCATCTGAAGGGAATTGGCACCATTGTCCGCGCATGCAGACCGGTTGCCGGGTTTCATAGGGACCTGTCCCTCCACCACTCTTGATAAGAAGACCTCGCGCGGACATCTCCGCACTGTAGCGCTATATTATACCACACTTTTCGATGAATTGCAAGAGGGTTTTGCAAAATTTTATAGCAAAATCGCAAAAAAGAACGGCCTCATTACAAAGGCCGTTCTGCTTTATGTCTGTGGAGTTTGATTTTCTTCTTTTGACTCTTCCGTTTCATCTCTCTTTTCTGCTTCGGTCGAAATTTTCGTCTGCTCTTCTCCACCGTCGCTTTTCTCGTCCGCTATCACTTCCACTCCAATGGTTACCGTGCCGCCCGCCGCGAGATTGGCATTGGCCGGCGATCCCCACACGGCATAGGCACAAATATCGATTCCATTCGCGGGGACTTCATTAGCCTTGACCGTAAAGGTAAACGCCCGGTTGCGATCCTGATAAATCGCCTCTGTTTTATAACTTTCTTCTCCGATGCTGAGCATCGCAAAGCCTTTAGAGACGTTACTATCCGGTGTCACCGTGAGCGTCACTTTATATTCACCCGTGGCTCCAAGCGTGCACAATTGTGAGCCATCAGAAGTGACAGAAACATCCACGGGCTCCTTGGCAACATCCTCCACAGCCAGCACCAGGTCAAAACGACCCAATTCCAACGTATTTGGCTCGCTGGATATATCCTCTCCAAACCATGCCCAGGTAGCGGAGCAAAGAGCAATAACACACAAAAGGATACCAACGACAGAGATGATCATGCTCTGTGTAAAAGCTTTTTCGGTAAGTTTTTTCTGCTCGGACGAAAACCGCGTTTCATTCATTTTATTCAAAAGATGACCTCCTCTTGGAAAATAGTCGATACGGGCTGCCGGGATCCTGCGGATCATAGCCGGAATAATTCAACTCATTGAGCAGTTACAGTCCAAACGCCGTCAACGCTATGAGCGGTATAACCGTCTGCGACCCAAGCCGACGGGTCAAATCCGAACGTACCGCCCTTAATGATCACGCTGCTGCTGCCATCGGCGGAAATCGGAACAGTATAGCTCGGGTGATTGGGCGCCGGGCCAAACGTACCGTCATTGATCGTAACAACAGCACCGCCACCGGCATACACGTACGAGCGCTTGCGATACTCATCGAACGAAAAGCTGCCGCCATTGATCGTTACTTCTGTTCCCTCGCCATGCGCATAAACGTTGTAACGCTGACCAGTTTCGGTCGACGCGATATTCACGCTTCCGCTATCGAATACCACCTTTGCGCCCTCCTGCGCATTGATTCCACCACCATTTTCAACGGTCAGATTGACATCCTTCAAAGTGGTCGTAGAACCGGCTCTGGCATTAACGCCATACCAAAATCTTCCGGTACCGTCTGCCGCCGTAATTGACATACTGACGCTGTCAAACGTAGCGTTACCGTAGTTATAAATTGCAATAACGCTGCTGTCAATGCTGCCATTGCTCAGGACAATCTCTCCATTGTTGGTCAAAGTGTTACTCAGCGTATAGCCATCCATATTTAGCGCAACGGAATCACCCTCATCCACGATCATGGCCTCAGTCATATCCTGCGTCAGCGTGACAAACTCCTTGACAGCAACACCGAAAGTAGCATCCCTGTCATATTCCGGGCCAAAGCTATCATTTTCACATACGTACTGCGTTGCGAGGACGCTAATGCCCATATCAATGGATGGCGCATTTACGCCATCGTGGTTTGCATCATTGCTGACACTCTGGGGCATATCGACCTTAACAAAAATGTACTGCGCATCTCCAATATAAAGCGACTGGTCAGATGTAAGAACGTTCCCGGCGCCTAAAAGGACCGGTGCATTCCAAGCTGCATCATTTTCACCCGTGAAGACTTTTTCAAGCGTTGTCACCACATCCGGATCAGCATCTTCCATCGTGATTGTGCTCACAGTCAAAATATCGGAGAGCAAAATGGAGCCACCCTTCCGGTTTTCACCGGGCTTTTCATTTTCGATATTCATGTAGGCGGCGTACTTCAAGGCCAAAGTGCCCTGATTCACTATTCTGAAAGCAAAGATCTCGTTGTGGCAGGGCTCACATAAGCCATCAAACAAATCATTTGCTCCATTCAGCTTGTTCCAAAGCAAGACACCGTTCTCGTCCTTATTACCAAGGGTGTACTCAACCTCAATATCCAAATTACCGGACTGAATGACGTTGCTCCCTGAAGAAACGCTTTCCGTAAACCATGCGAACGTCGTACCAAGCAGCATGGTAAAGCACAGAAGCAGCGCCATGACGCTTGTCAACAGCGCGCGCTTGGTCGTCGTGTTAGTCATATACCTTCCTCCTCAAAAAACGATTTGAAATCAAAAAACGCAAGTACAGCAATCAAAAATCACAAAGCCGAGCCTTATGCCCTTTGATTGCCGCCCAACCCACCGAGGTGGGTTGGGGGACTTTAGAAATTACTGTGCAATACCAGTCTTGGTTGTACTAATTTCTTCAATGGTTGAAGTAGTAGTACCAGCAGCACTGATGAATTTAATATTAGCAGGAGTACCGTTAA
>JAFTSR010000270.1 GCA_017467225.1 Clostridia bacterium
AGTGGGTAGAGGTATAAAGCACGCGGTCCAGACGGAGCAGACCGGTGTATTTATCAAGCTCGTATTTGCAGCTGCTTCCTTTGGAGATCTCGATGACTGCTGAGAAATCAGTAGGGGCGATGGCGCTGGGATCGATATCATGCCAGATGTTCATAACATTACCTCTCTTTTTTTGTTTTATTTATTTGACATAATCAAATTCAAAATCGTAAATGGAGACCGTCATACCGTCGGTGCATCCTTTGGCTTCCAGCATGTCAAAGACACCGCTCTTTTTCAGAACGCGCTGGAAAAAGTTGAGAGACTCGTAGTCCTCAAAGTTGACCTGACCCACCAGATTGAAGAGCCACTCGCCCTCCACGTAGAAGGTGTTGTTCTCGCGGCGAATGACCGTTTCGCGCTCGCCGCTGATAAAGGCATCCTCCGGCTCGTACTCGCGCTCGTAAACCAGCATGGGAGGGAGCTCCTTCAGACGCTCCGCGACCAAGGAGACCATTTCATTCAGTCCTTTGCCTGTGGCGGCGGAAACATAGATCAGCTCCCAGCCGTTGTCCTTGACAAATTCCTCAAATTCGGGAACATCCACCACCTCGGGATCCAGCATATCGCTCTTGTTTGCCACAATGATCTGAGGGCGGCTTGCAAGGGCGGGGCTGTAGCGCTCCAGCTCGTAGCGGATATTTTTGATATCGTCAATGGGACCTCTTCCTTCTATGCAGGAGATATCCACCACGTGCAAAAGCAAGCGGCAACGGTCGATATGACGTAAGAACTCGTGACCCAATCCTGCGCCGTCTGCCGCTCCCTCCATGAGTCCGGGAATGTCAGCGGCAACGAATCCGCCTTCCGAGCCCGTAGAGACTACGCCAAGGTTAGGGGAAAGGGTGGTAAAATGATAATCCGCGATTTTGGGCTTTGCCGCGCTGATACGGGCAAGGATCGAGGATTTGCCCACGCTGGGATAGCCGATCAGACCAACGTCTGCCAGCATCTTCAGCTCCAGAACCAGCTCACGCTCCTCACCCTTGGTGCCGCTTTTGGCGAACATGGGTACCTGACGGGTGGGGGTGGCAAAGTGGCGGTTTCCCCAGCCGCCCCGTCCGCCCTTACAGCAGATATAGTCGGCACCGTCATTCTCGCTCATATCGTGAATGATCTTGCCGCTTTCGGCATCTCGGAGCAGGGTTCCGGGGGGAACCATAATGATAAGGTCGGGGGCAGTGGCACCGTGAAATTTGCCGCCCTTGCCGTTTCCGCCGTTTTCGGCGATGAATTTGTGCTTATAGCGGAACGCAAGGAGGGTGTTGGTTCCTTCGTCTACGCGGAATACCACGTTAGCGCCGTGTCCGCCGTCGCCGCCGTCGGGACCTCCGTGCGAGACGTATTTCTCGCGTCGGAAGGAGACCGCGCCGTTTCCGCCGTCGCCTGCCTTGATCTCTAATTTTACATGATCTATCAGCATTGTGTATACTCCTTTCTTTACGGGGAGCCCCTTTTTGGAAAAAAGGGGCTCCCCGTACCCCTCACCAAAAACCTTTTATCAAAAGGTTAGCCAGGTACCAAACTGCACATACTCGATCCGTTCAACCCCGTCATCTGCATAAAAACTTCAAATCAATCCCATATTCCAAAAGTTTTTTGAAGGGGGTGCGGGGGAAAACTTTTTTTCAAAAAAGTTTCCCCCGCCTCATTTCTCTCCCCTTACGTCGACGTGTCGCCCTTTTGCTTGATGATCATGCGGATGGGCGTGCCTTCAAAGCCGAAGGTGTCGCGCAGGCAATTTTCGATATAGCGTTGGTAGGAGAAGTGGAACAGCTCCACGGAATTGCAGAACAGCACAAAGGTGGGAGGTGCCACGGCATTCTGGGTCATATAGTAGATCTTGAGTCTACGACCCTTGTCGGAGGGCGGCTGCGTGCGGTTGGTCGCCTCGGACAGCACGTCGTTGAGGATACCGGTGGTAATGCGCATGTTGTGCTGCTCGTGCACCTTACAGATCATCTCAAAAATGTTGGGAAGACGCTGACCGGTCAATGCAGACACGTAAATCTGCGGCGCGTAGGGCATGTACGCCAGCGCCTCGCGAATCTTGCGTGTGAACTCACCCATGGTCTTGGAGTCCTTCTCGACCAGATCCCACTTGTTGACTACGATAATGCTCGCCTTGCCTGCCTCGTGCGCAATGCCGGCGATCTTCTCGTCCTGCTCGGTAATGCCCTCGGAGGCATCGATCATAATCAGGCAAACGTCGGCACGCTCGACCGCCATGTGCGCGCGCAGAACGCTGTATTTTTCAATCTTGTCGTTGACCTTGGACGAGCGGCGGATACCGGCAGTGTCGATAAAGGTAAAGCGACCGTACTCGTTTTCCACCACGGTGTCCACGCTGTCGCGCGTCGTGCCGGCAATGTTGGAAACGATCATGCGCTCCGCACCGACAAAGCGGTTGACGATCGAGGATTTTCCGGCGTTCGGCTTGCCGATGACCGCCACACGGATGGAGTCGGGCTCCTCTTCCTCCTCCTCGGTGTCGGGCAGTGCCTCAATGCAGGCGTCAAGCAGGTCACCCGTGCCCGAGCCGTGTACCGACGAAACGGCAATGGGATCGACGTCAAAGCCCAGCTCGTAAAACTCGTAAAATTCAAAGGGAAGGTCGCCGATGCGGTCACACTTGTTGATACAGGGGATGATCGGCTTGCCGCTGCGCTTCAGCATAACGGCAATATCGCGGTCAGCCGCCGTCACGCCCGTGTGCACGTCACACAGGAAAATAATAACGTCCGCCGTGTCAATGGCGATCTGCGCCTGGTTGCGCATCTGCACAAGAATGGTATCATCGGTGCGAGGCTCGATACCGCCGGTATCGATCATAACCAGCGTGCGTCCGCGCCACTCGGTCTCGCCGTAAATGCGGTCGCGCGTCACGCCGGGCGTGTCCTCGACAATGGAGCGACGCTCTCCGATCAAGCGGTTGAACAGCGTGCTTTTTCCTACGTTAGGTCTGCCGACTACGGCAATAATGGGTTTACTCATATCTATCTTCTCCGTCCTTTATTCTTCTCTACTTGCATCATACAGCGGCGTGTCGTCATTGACGCCCAGCATCGCCGTTAAAAATCCTGCGCCGTCGTTGGGACAGACCCGCACGGGCACGCCCAGCCTTTGCGACAGCTCCATGGGTGTCATGCCGCACAGGAACAAGTCGCCGTCGGCGCGCAGCGTATTGGCCGGGATCAGCACCTCGTCGCCAAGGTCAAGCCCTTGCAGCTGCTCTGCCATATCGTGGCCGGTCAGAAGCCCTGCCACCGTAATGGTCTCGCCGAAAAAGTGGTTGACCACGGGAACAACCGCAATTTCCAAGCCTTCTACCGCCGCCTCCAGCTCACCGCACAGCGTGCGGATGCTCTCACTTGCAGCCACGCCCGTCACGGCCGTCACACGGCGCGGCGCACGGTAATTCTCCAGATCGTCCTCTAAAAATTGCATCTCAAAATGGAACTCGTGCGAGAGTGAGGTCACCATGCCGATGCCGTCCTCCAGCTGAGAATACTCCTCATAGTAGGCATCCTCCGGCAACGTAAGTCCGCCCTTGATATACATCTCGTCCGCGCAGAAGAAGACGCGCCGTCCGTATTCTGCAACGCAGCGGTCGCCCACCTCGCTCACCTGCGCGATGATGGCGCGGCATTCCTCGGGAGTATACGGCTCCAGGGGATACAGCTTTTGTCTGTATCTCGTCAGCCCTGCAGGAACGATGGACACGCTGTCCAGGGCAGGCATGTAGGCAAGCAGGTCGCGCATGGTGCGATCAAGCGCCGCTCCGTCGTTGATGCCGCGACACAGCACCACCTGCGCGCAGATGCGGATGCCTGCGTCCGCCAGCAGACGCAGATAGGAAAGCACCTCGCCGGCGTGCTTGTTGCGCATCATTTTGACGCGCAGCTCGGGATCGGTGGTGTGCACCGACACGTTGATGGGAGAGATGTGCATCTCGATGATGCGCTCAATATCACGCGGTGAAAGATTGGTCAGCGTGACGTAGTTGCCGTGCAAAAAGGAAAGTCGGCTGTCGTCGTCCTTGAAATACAGCGTCTGCCGCAAACCACGGGGCAGCTGATCGATAAAGCAGAAAATGCAGCGGTTTTCGCAGGAGTGCTTCTCGTCCATCAGAGGTGTTTCAAATTCCAGTCCGATGTCATCGTATTCACCCTTGGTCATGGAAAGCTCCAGCATCTGTCCATCGCGCAGGACAGCCAGCGTAATGGTGCGATTTGCCAGATGAAAGCGATAATCCAGCACGTCGTTGATGTCGCGTCCGTTGATGGTATACAGCACGTCGCCGGCGCGGATACCTGCGCGCGCCGCACGCGAATGTGCACCGACACTGATGATTTTTACCATGCATTTCCCTCCTCTCACCGCCAAGCGGTCATAGTACGGCATTATATTCTCTTTATTATACCACACTTTTTGCCGTTTGTCAAAGCCTTTTCTCGTACATCGAGTGGAAAAAGCAAAAAAGTTGCGCATTTTTCCCTTGAAAAAACGGACGATATGTGATATAATAGCCTATACTACCGTTTGAAAGGATATTGCCATGGAACAGATCTACACCATACCGGTCAACGAAGCCTTTGAATGGAGCCGCGATGACCACAGCTGCGGCTGCCCCGTTTGCACCATTTACAACCGTCTGGAGGAAAACGAGCTGGATCTGATCCTGGGAGCATCCATGATGGAGCCGGATATCCGTATCAAAACCAACGAGACCGGCTTCTGCCGCACCCACTACGACATGATGTTCGTCCGCAAGAATCGCCTTGGCATGGCGTTGACACTGGAGAGCCATCTGGCAGAGCTGCAAAAGGATCTGACCGAGGCCGCTTTGCCCTTCGTTCAGCCCAAGGGCGACAAGCCTGCAAGACGGCTGGCCAAGCTGATGGACGACTGTTATGTTTGCAATCGCATCGAATTCAACTTTGCGCATATGATCGAAACCGTCGTCCTTTTGTGGGATACCGACGAGGAATTTGTCAAAAAGCTCAAGGCGCAGCCCTACATCTGCCTGCCGCATTACCGCCGCTTACTTGACTGCGCCCACGTGCGTCTGTCCAAGAAAAAGCAGCCCGCCTTTGCCGCAGACCTGGCATCGGTGGTCATGCCCTACATGAAGGAGCTCAACGACGATATCAGCTGGTTCTGCAAAAAATTTGACTATCGCTACGACCAGGAGCCCTGGTACAACTCCAAGGACGCCGTCGAGAGATCCATCCGCTTTTTGCGCGGAGACTTGCATAAAGAACCCAAAAAAGTGAAATAATTTCAAAATATCGAGGTCAAAACTGATCGATCTACTCAATCGTCACAAGCAGTTTATTCTCACCCACCTGCGCGAGGGTGACGTTGCCGTGGATTTCACCATGGGCAACGGACACGACACCGCCTTTCTCTCCAAAACGGTCGGTTCCACGGGTCACGTCTACGCCTTTGATATTCAGGAGCAGGCGCTGACC
>JAFTSR010000271.1 GCA_017467225.1 Clostridia bacterium
ACGAACCAAAGACACCGCGCCTAAGGGACAGCCGTCCCTTATGTATCCCTGCGCTGCCTTCGACCACTGTTCGGGTCGAAGGCAGGTGCGAAACCCTCAGCCATCCGCAGACGGAATGGAAGATGGTTGCTGTTTGTTAGGTATCATGGTTTTCTTTCCGTAGAAAGCTCGCAGTTTTCGCCGTCCTTTTTGAGGCGGCGAAAGCAAAATCTGCAGTCTGTGACAGCCGCGTGCGTTTGAGCAAAAACGCGGAGCGTTTTTGTGTGTAGCACGCGATCGCAATCCGGGTTCTTAGGGGCGGGCCCCTAAGTCGGTTTCTTGGTTCGTTCTTTGCCGAGGCAAAGAATGAACAACAAAACCAATTGTAGTTAGAACGCTCTGTTCGCACCATCCAACTCCATGATCAAATTTCCCCAAACCCATTGACAAACCCACCCAAAATCGGTATAATTAAATCACCCAAATCCACCACGAGGGAGATCATACCTTATGAAAATCTTCATCCACAGCGGCACCCACTGGGACCGCGAATGGTACCAGTCCTTCCAGGGCTTCCGCTTCCGCCTGGTCGATACCATCAACGACCTGATGGACGGACTTGAAACCACCCCCGGCTATGAGGTGTTCCACGCCGATGGTCAAACCATCATCTTCGAGGACTATTTTGAGATCGAGCCGCAAAACCGCGAGCGCCTGACCAAACTCATCCAGGACGGTCGTATCGTCGTCGGACCTTGGTATTGCATGCCCGACGAGTACCTCTGCTCCGGCGAGAGCATCATCAAAAATCTCCGCCGCGGCATTAAAATTTCCCGTAGCTTTGGCGTCGAGCCCGCCAAAAATGCCTACATCTGCGATATCTTCGGCCACGCCGCCCAGACCCCCCAGATCTTCGCCGGCATGGACCTGCATCATACCGTGCTTGGCCGCGGCACCAATGAGCATACCACCCCTCGCTTCTTCCGCTGGACCGCACCCGACGGCACCGACGTCCGCGTCTTCCGCCTGCAGGATATCCATGGCTACAGCGACTTTACCGCCGTCAGCAACGGCGACCAGGAGGAGAGCGTCGTGCGCGAGAGACTCAAGAACTATATCGATGAGCGTATGTCCACCTCCAATATTCCGATCGTCTTTACCGTCGACGCGCTGGACCATAACCCCATGCACCGCCGCGTGGCCGACCAGCTGCGCATACTGCGTGAGCTGTATCCCGACGCCGAGGTCTGCCACGTCAACATCGACCGCGTCGGTGAGGCGGTTGACGAATACTACGACGTGCTGCCGCGCGTCTTTGGTGAGCTGTGTCAGCCGGCCAAGGTCAACGCAGGATATCTGCATATCATTACCAATACGCTCTCCAGCCGCTACCCCATCAAGAAGGCCAATGACACGCTGCAGACCCGCCTGGAAAAGTGGATCGCTCCCGCCTACGCGCTGGGTCTGACCCGCGCCTCTCTTGGCTACCTTGATCTTGCGGACAAGTACCTCATTCAGAACCACCCCCACGACTCCATCTGCGGCTGCAGCATCGACCAGGTGCACAGAGATATGATGTACCGCTTCGACCAGACCCGCATGATCTGCGACGAGGTGCAAAAGACGGTCAACGCTACGCTGTGTGGCGACCTGTCGGCGTATCAGGTTGGCGCGTATGCGCCCGAAGCGGCCGGAGATGACCTGGTGCTGCGCATCTTCAATCCGCTGCCCTACGAGCGCGAGGAGACGGTCGAGGTTAAGGTCAGCTTCCCCAAGAATTATCATAAATATCAGGAGCCCTTCGGCTACGAGGCCATCTGCAGCTTCAAGCTGTACGACGCGACGGGCGCTGAGGTACCCTACGGCATCGTGGACATCATCCACAACCCCAACAACGACGCTTACACGCTCTCGCTGCGCACCAAGCTGACCGCGACCGGCGTGACCGAGCTTTTGATCAAGAAGAACGAAATGCCCTCCCGTTACCCCGGCAGCCTTGTCACCTCGCAGCGCACCGCCGAGAATGAGCACGTCGCTATACGCGTCAACGACGACGGCACGGTCGACCTGACCGACAAGGCCAGCGGCGTGACCTACGCGGGTCTTTTGGCCGCCATTGACGATGGCGAGATCGGCGACGGCTGGTACCACGGTCCGATGGCGGTCGATCGCGCGGTCATCAACAACGCCGCCGACATCGAGATCTGCGAAAACAGCGCGCTGCGCGTCACCTGGCGCATCACGCAGCACCTGCGTCTGCCTGCATCCTACACTCGCGGCTCCTGGCAGGAGCAGAACTGGGGCATGCACCGCAGCTCGGAATACGTCAATATGGACGTTGTGCACGAGGTCACGCTTGCCAAGGGTGAACGCAAGCTGACGGTCAAGACTACGGTGGATAACACCGCCATGGATCACCGTCTGAGACTGCGCCTGCCTACCGGCGTTAGCGGCGATCGCTACTATGCAAGCCAGCCCTTCTGCATCATCTCCCGCCCGACCGACGAGGACGTGAGCACCGCCAACTGGAAAGAATACGGCGTGATTGAGAAGAACACGACCGGCATTGTTGCCAAGTACGACGATCGCGGTGGCTTCGCCTTTATCTCCGACTACGGTCTGCACGAGTGCGGCGTCAGCGGCGATGGCAATATGGACATCACGCTGTTCCGCGCCTTCTGCCAGACGGTCGGCACGCGCGGCGAGCCCGACGGCGAGCTGCAGCAGAAGATGACCTTCTCCTACACGCTGATGCCTCTGGATGCCGACACGCCGCTGTCTACGCTGGCACGCACGCAGGACTGCGCCGCCGCAGGCTTGAAGTCCTACACCGTGGACGGCAACGCGGCGCATGCTTACCGCCCCATGCTTGCGCTGGACGGCGACGCGTTTGTCTACTCGACCGCAACGCCGCTCTCTGACGGCATTGAGGTGCGTATGTACAACTGCTCCGACGACACCGCGACGGCTACCCTGACCGTCCCCGACGGCTACACCAAGGCCGAGATGGTCGAGCTGGACGGCCGCCATATCGCACCGCTCTCCATCGCCGACGGTAAGGTCGCCCTCACCGCCCCCGGCTGGAGAATTGTAACGGTCAAGTTTGGTAAGTGATTGAGGATTTCAAGGGGCGCTGCCCCTTGA
>JAFTSR010000272.1 GCA_017467225.1 Clostridia bacterium
CTCGGCATAGTTTTCGTGACAGCCCCAGGGGTCGGGGATGTCCACGTAAGGCGTGCCGATATATTTGTCGTAGCTGTCGCCGACCACCGCCTGTACGTTGACGGGGATCTTGCGGCAACGGTCGTAGTCGTCCCAGGAGAACAGCAGACGCGCCTTCTTGCCTGCTTTTTCCAGTGCGCGGCAGACCATGAGCGAGGTGGCAATGTCGCGGAAATTACCAATGTGGATCGAGCCGGAGGGGCTGATACCTGCGGCGCAGACGTATTCTTCTTTTTCGGGATTGCGCGCGATGACCTTTTGCGCGATTTCCTCTGACCAATGCATAGTTTTTATTCCTTTCTTTGGTACATTACGGTATTCATAATCATTCAGATTATCATACCACATTTTTATTCATTTGTCAAGATGCCACCGCGGGATTTGCACTCATTCAACAAAAAAAAGAAAAAAACAAGTGTAAAAATATTGACTTTTGTTCATTTTTGCGTTATACTTATAGTAACAACAAATCCGGCACACAAAGCACCGGTATTATAGGAGGATGACGAAATGAAAAAATTTTTCGCAAGCTTTTTAGCAGTCGTCATGCTGCTGTCCTGCTGTATGCTCCCGGCATACGCTGAGGACACGCTGCTGATTGCTCCTGCTCCTGCGGACGGACTGCTTCTTGAGGATGACCTTTTGGGCAATCAGGGCTCCACGGCAAGCTTTATCTGCCATGGCGCGGCCTGGAATGAGCAGTTCAAGCTGTTTGACTCCGGCGTGAATACCTATCTGGTTTATCAGATCACCGTTCCCGCGACCAAAGGCGCGGTTGCTACGGTGCAGTTTATGGACTGGGAAGGCATCGGTAACGGCGGTGTGCACCAGTATTCTTCTGCGCCCAAGTATCTTTGCTACGTAACGGCAGACGAGATCGGTGCAGACTTTGACGGCAACGTCGAGGGCTGGGCACAGGTCGAGGCTAACGAGGAGATCGACCTTGAGACCTTTACTTACACCTACAACGTCGACAGCGCACAGGGCTATGACGATGCCGAGACGCTGTACGTTTGCTTCAAGTTCAACGGAAATGACGTTTCCTATGAGGGTCAGTCCGGCTGGAACGACGGCGCATGGGTAGAGAACATCTCCTTTACCGCCAAGGATTATACCGGCATCATTCTGTACGACGGTAAGGATCAGGACGCGCTGAATGGCGGTACGCCCGACGACCAGACGTTTGCCAAGGGTAGCGAGACGGTTGCTGCCATTTGCAAGGACTTTTCCACCGGCAGCAGCGTTGACCAGGCGGGCATCATGGCGCAGATCAATCTGGATGCCAAGGGTGAGTCGATCGATGTTTCCGATATGGACTTCTTCCGCTTTGACCTGTACGTTGAGGACTTCGGTGCAGCCTCCAGTGCGGAGTGGTGCGTCGAGCTGACCTCCTCCGGCAAGTGCGACGAGCAGGAGCATCAGTATCTCGGTACGTTTGCCGGCATGGGCGCCGGTTGGAACACTGTAACGCTGCGTCTGGGCAGCTTCCAGGACAAGGGCATGGATCTGACCAAGTTCAACTATTTCCGCCTGTTCAACAATTCCAGCATTTCTTCCGACGGCGATTTTGTCTTCAAGATCGACAACGTCCGCTTTGAGAAGGCTGAGGAGGTCACAAGTGACTATACCGGCCCGCTGGAGGAGTATCTGTTCATCGTTCTGGACAATGATTCTGAGTTGAATTATCTGGTTCGTTCCTCGGCTTCCACCAGCGGTACGGCATTCCGTTTCTGCGATGGCACCACCGAGGTCGTTTATAAGTACAGCATCATCAACCGCTACAGCGCAACCAAGGTGCAGTTCACGGCAATGCTCAGCCAGCAGCTGCTTTTGCAGGTTTCGCAGGATGACGAGAACTGGCAGACCGTTTGGGCATACGAGTATGATGAGAGCAAGAATCCCGACCAGGGTATGGGATGGAACAAGACCATGACCTTCGACCTGACGCCCTACCTTGACCTGGCGGCTTGCCCGGATATCTACGTTCGCGTCGCGGACTCCTATTCCTCCAACGGTTGGGGTGGTACCATCCACTCTGACATCGCCGTTCGCCTGGAGGTTCAGTATAAGGAGATGACTCCGGAGGAGTGGGATGCTTACGAGGCAGCACCCGACGATCGCTCCATCTCGCTTTTGACCTGCTCCAAGCCCTTCGGCAAGTTCCAGCCCGACGCCAGCAACAAGACCGCAGGCTATTCCTCTGCTGCATTGCAGATCGCAGCCGATAACGTTAACGCGATCACCTTTGATCCCATTGACAGCACCGGCTACGACGCACTGGAATTTGATATGTACGTCACCGATCCTTCCTTGCTTGAGGCTACCTTCAAGGACACCGGCATCGAGCTGTCCTCGGCAGGTAAGTGCGACGACGGTGAGCTTTCTTGGAAGTTCCCTGACATCGTAACCGCTCTTGACGGTAAGATCGAGGAGGGCTGGAACCACGTAACGCTGCTGTTCCGTGACGGTAAGCCCGACAGCCGCAACCAGACCGAGTTCGATCCTACGGCGATCAATTATCTCCGCTTCTTCTTCGTTGGCGTGCCCGAGGAGTATCACGGCAACTACTTTGCAGTAGATAACTTCCGTCTGACCACCGCCGCCGCGGAGAAGGATGCCGCACAGGCTGCCGCCGATCAGAAGGCTGCTGACCGTGTTATCAAGCTGATCAATAGCATTGGCGAGGTCACCGAAAAGAGCGAACGCGCCATCACCAAGGCGGAAAATGCTTTCAATGATTTGACTGACGCACAGAAGGCGCTGGTTTCCAACGCAGACGTGC
>JAFTSR010000273.1 GCA_017467225.1 Clostridia bacterium
CGCCGTATTGATTAGCTGTAGGTATCACCTTGCCCATGGACGAAGCCAACTCACCAACCGTCACTCTACCGAGGTTTTGCGTCTGTATCATCATATCGGAGATATTGCCGACTTTCTCGGCGCTCATGCCGTAGGCATTCATGATGGTGGTAAGAACGTTCAGTGCTGCGCCGGTGTCCGCAAAACCTGCCTTTGATAATGACAGAGATTGAGCGACAAAAGTAACCGCGTCGGCGTTTTTTTGACCGGCTGAAATAGCGTTGTAGACGTTCTCGGCGACGTCCGTCGCGGCAACGCCTGTTTCGTTGGACAGGTCGAGAATCTGCTGACGCAGCTTGTCCATCGACACCTCGTTTTCATCCGCAATCGTGCTGACCTTTGCCATCGCGTCCTCGAAGTCCATGGCATCAGTAACGCCCTCACTCAGTTTCTGCGCAACTTTGCTTGAAACAGCTGTATTAATATTAATTCCGACAGACTCCAGCTTGTCGCCCGCGTTGCTGAATTTATCGGCAAGATTTTCAAGCTTTGTCATAGACGTATCCGCCATGTCCTTGATGCTGCCTCCAAAATCGGCAAGCTTTCGCTCCGCTTCACCGAGGTTTATACCGTTGATGTTCTGAGTAATATCTGCAAACTTACCGTCGGTGTTTTTCAGCTGGGACTCCAAATCTCGAAGATTCAAGCGTGTCTGCTCAACCTCGCGCTGGTATCTACGGTATTCATCCGCGCCGATCTCGCCCTTCTGAAAGAGCGCATTGACCTTTTCCTGCTCATCCTTCATCAGTGAGAGGCGCTTTTTGGTCTCCGCGACCTGTTCGGACAGGATTTGCTGCTTTTGGGCTAAAAGCTCGGTGTTTTTCGGGTCGAGCTTCAACAGCTTTTCAACCTGCTTGAGCTCCGATTGCAGACCCTTCGACTTCTTCTTGCTGTCGTCGAGCGCCTTGCTCAGTTTGGTGGTATCACCGCCGATTTCGACGGTCAAGCCCTTGATTTTCTTGCTATTTGCCACGCTGATCACCTCCGAACTGCGCCCTCAATGCCGTTCTGTCCGGCTCTGTCTGCTCGGCGCAAAACGCCGCTTCGAGCAAATCCCTGCCCTTTTTGCTTTGAGAAAGATTGTGGATGCACGCCTCGCGCTGCAAAATCAAAAAATCCACCAGATTCAACCGCAGCGCCTGCGGCACGCTGATGTTGGCGTAGTCAGCGACCAGCTTTTCACTGCTTAAAAACTGCGGGTATTCGTAATAATGCTCCGCTTCCTCGTCGGTCACATTCGGAACGGCACAATAGGGCAGCTGCGGGAGCTCCTCGCGCAAAAACAGCACGTAATCCGCACACGCCTCCAATAAATCCGACATATTCAGCCTTGCAAGCCGCTGACGCGCTTTTTTCGGCGTCGGCGAATATTTTCCCAGCTTTTGAAAATGTGCAGTGACGGCGCTGATATCGACCGTTTCAAACTCTCCGATAATGACGTTCCGAACAAAACCGCTGAGATGCGGCAAATGCTCCCGCACCGCAAACAGCGGAGGTGGCAGCAGAGAAACACCGCACACCACGCACAGAGGCAAATCGTGCCCGAGCATGTCTGTTGTTTTCATCTGCTGTCACCTCCGTGTAGTTTAGCTCGACGCGCTGCCGGTCTGCTCGTAGAAATAAACCTTTCTGCCGTCCGCGTCCATCGGCTCGGCGTCGACTTCAAGGTTGGGCAGCGTGACCGCGTCCTTCTTGAATTCCAGCGTCGGACTGCCGTTGTTGGTGCCGACGAACATGACCCAGATGTCGCCGTCCTTCTTGTCGGGATGGTGGAAAATCCACAGAGACGGGGTTTCGTCCTCGTTGTTGATGCCGCCGATCTTGGTCAGCTGCTTTGCAACCAAACTCGACGTTGCCGCGATCGTCGCAGGATCGCCGGCGGTGGCGAGTACGTGCTTGAGCATCGCGCCCTCCAACGTCATCATGCCACAGGTGAACTTTGCGGAATCGACGTTGAGTCCGGTCTTGCTGACAAGACCCATATCATCCTCTTCCCTGACCTTTTCCTGCGTATACTCCATGGTAAAGCCGTTTTTGATGTGAGAAAAACGGTTTTCCTCGGTGCAGTAGGTCTCGGGATCGGCGAAGGTCATGCCTTCGGTGAAATCGGTGCGGTACAGGTGACCGCTGCCGAGAATAATTCTCTTGTGTGCGCTCATGGTGTTGTCTC
>JAFTSR010000013.1 GCA_017467225.1 Clostridia bacterium
ATGCGTTTTTGTGTGTAACGCGCGAAGACAGCAGGGATACATAAGGGACGGCAGTCCCTTATGCACGTTTTCTTTGGTTCGTTTCTTTGACGTGTGTCAAAGAAATGAACAGTCATCTAATCAAAGTTACAACACTTTGTTCGCACAAATAAATTCCATTTGTAAATACATCACCGAAAGGATATCATAATCATGAAAGTCATTTTACTGCAGGACGTCAAGGGTCAAGGCAAAAAAGACCAAATCATCAACGTCTCCGACGGCTACGCCGCCAACTTCCTTTTTCCTCGCAAATTAGCAAAGCCCGCTGACGCCGGCTCTCTCAACGAGATCAAAAACAAAAAGGCCGCCGAGGAGCACCGCATTGCCGTCGAGCGCGCCGAGGCAAAGGCGATCGCCGAAAAACTGGAGGGCATCATGGTGGTCATCCACGCCGCCGGCGGCGCCGATAACCGCCTGTACGGCTCCATCACCTCCAAGGATATCGTTGAAGCCCTGGCTAAAGACCACGGCATCACCATCGACAAGCGTAAGATTCTCACCGACGAGCCCATCCGCACCTTTGGCGGTTATACCCGCGAGGTGAAGCTGTACACCGACGTCGTCGGAAAAATCCACCTGACCGTAGCCGAAAAGAAATAAATAAGGGGAACGTGAGTTATCATGGACCAAACCATTCTTGACCTAAGACTACCGTTTTCGCTGATTGCGGAGCAGTCTCTGCTCGGCTCCATTCTGATCGACCCCAACTGCTTCAACGAGGTCGCCGAGATGGTCAAATCCGAGGATTTCTATCTCAAGGAGCATAAGGATATTTTCCTTGCCATGCACGAGCTGTACCTGGCCAACCAGTCGACCGACGTCGTCACGCTGATTGAGGCGCTGGTGCGCGCAGGAACCTACGACAAGGCCAACGGCGAGCAGTATATCCGCACCATCGCCGAGGTCGTGCCCAACGCCCTCAACGCGCTGGACTACGCCAAAATCGTGCGCGACTAGAGCCAGCTGCGACAGCTGATCTCCATCTGCGGCGAGGTGACCGACACCGCCTACTCTGAGCAAGATGACGTCGGACACACCATCGAGTACGCCGAGGCGCAGATCTTTGCCCTGGCACAGGGACGCGATACCAAAAATTTCCGTCATATCCGCGACGTGCTGGTGGATGTTTACGCCCACTTGCACGAGCTGAATACCAACAAAGAGGCCACCCGAGGCACGCAGACCGGCTTTTCCGGTCTTGACAAGGTGCTGGCCGGCATGGGTAAGAGCGACCTGGTTCTGGTCGGTGCCCGTCCCGGTATGGGTAAGACCAGCTTCGCTCTCAACGTGGCCACCACCGTGGCGCAGGAGACCAAAAAGAAGGTGTGCATTTTTTCGCTTGAAATGTCCGCCGATCAGCTGGTCAACCGTATGCTGTCCAGTGAGGCCATGGTCGACAGCTACGCGCTGCGTACGGGTGAGCTCAAACCCGAGGAGTGGGATCATATCGCGCAGGCCAGCGCCAAGCTGTCGCAGTGCGACATTCTGATTGACGACACCTCCGGCATCACCGTCACCGGTATGAAGGGTAAGCTGCGCCGCGTGCAAAACCTCGGCCTGGTCGTTATCGACTATCTGCAGCTGATGACCTCGGATAAGCGCATTGACAACCGCGTGCAGGAGGTCGGCGATATTTCCCGTAATCTGAAGATCATGGCCAAGGAGCTGATGGTTCCCATCATCTGCTGCGCGCAGTTGTCCCGTGGTCCCGAATCCCGTACCGACAAAAAGCCCATGCTGTCCGACCTTCGTGACTCCGGTGCGATCGAGCAGGATGCCGATACCGTCATGTTCCTGTACCGCGATGAATATTATAAGACCGATGCCACCTCGGATACTGAGGGCAACATCGCTGAGATCATTGTTGCCAAGAACCGCCACGGCTCCACCGGCACCGTCAAGGTCGGTTGGATCGGACGCTACACCAAGTTCCGCTCCATCGCCGAGGAAAGCTCGCTTCCCACGGCATAAAGCTTCCGATGAAACAGTTTACTTCCCCACACGCACTTGCGCACTGCGATCCCTCCGTGGGCGTGCTGCTGGCGCTGTCCGGCGGCGCGGACTCCCGCGCGCTGCTTCATCTGCTGGCCGCTGACGCAGGAAAGCACGGCTATGCGCTGCATCTTGCTCACGTGCATCACGGCATCCGAGGCCTTGAGGCTGACCGTGACGAGCAGCGTTGCCGCGATCTTGCCGCCGTGTACGGCTGCCCGATCCACGTGCTGCATGCCGATATCCCAGCGCTGGCCAAAGAAACAGGTGAGAGTCTTGAGATGGTCGGTCGTCGGGTTCGCTACGACTATTTTACCAAGCTGATGCGAGAGCACGGACTTTCCCTTCTGGCAACAGCGCACCACGCCGACGACCACGCGGAAACGGTGCTTATGCGTCTGCTTGTCGGCACCTCGACCACAGGCCTTGGCGGCATCAGTCCGGTGCAGCCGTTTGGCAACGGTTATCTGGTGCGACCGCTGCTCTGCGCGACACGCGCGGACATTCTCGCCTATTGCCAAAGCCATGCGCTGGCCTACGCCACCGACAGCACCAACGCCGACACGGCGTATCTGCGCAACCGCATCCGCGCCGAGCTGATGCCCGTCATGGAGCAGATTGTTCCCCATCCGCAGGCACAGCTGCTGCGCGCAGGGCAGCTGCTGCGTGAGGACGACGAGCTGCTGCGGTCGCTTTCCGACCGCGCCTTTGCTGATGCCCAAGTGGACGGCGGTGCGCTGCGCATCGACGCGCTGCGCTCGCAACCGTTCCCCCTGCAGCGAAGAATGCTGCTGCGGCTGATCCGCGACCGTCTGCCCGACGCGCGCATCGATGCCTGTCACATGCAGGCGCTGCTTTCCTTGGTCGCCGCCGGTCACGGCATGACCGATCTGCCAGGCAATCTTCGCGCCACGGCTGATGGCAGCACGCTGTATCTGCAAACCAAGCAAGCGCAACCGTTGCCACCCATCTCGCTGCACCTTCCTCTTTGCGAGGGTGTGCACCACATTGACGATCTTGGCGTGACGCTGACCGTGCAGAAATTGCCGGCACAAAGCGACGATTTTGGCGATCATGTGACAAAGAATCAAATTTTTTTGAAAAATCCACAGAAAGTTTACAATCCATTCATACACGATACACTAACTTTTGATACAATACAAAGTGATGCGTATTTTCGCTTGCGCCGGGACGGCGACGTTCTGCGGCTGCGAGGCATGCATCGCTCGGTGCGAAAGCTGCAGAACGAGATCGGTATGCCGCCCTCGCTTCGCTGCCGCCTGCCTATGCTGTGCGACGGCGACGGCGTGCTGTGGCTCCCGTTCGTCGGTCGGCGTGACGCACCGCCGCCTACCGCAAGCTCCCATATTCCCTCCCAATGCCGCTATCGCATTACGATCGACATCACGACCGCGCCCGACTTCCATTCGTAAATTTTATCATAAAAAACAACGAGGTATAAAACTATGCACGATTTCACGCAGGATATGGAATGTATTTTGTTTGACGAGGCAGCTCTTGAGACCATCATCAGTGAGCTGGCCGAGCGTATCGACCACGATTATTGTGAGAGAAACGGCAGAACGCTGCTGGCGATCCCGGTGCTCAAGGGTGCCATCTTCTTTGCCACGGCGCTTTTGGAAAAGCTCTCCACGCCGGTGGAGATCGATTTCGTTTCCGCTTCCTCCTACCGCGAGGCAACCGAGTCGAGCGAGCTGACCATCAGCGCGCTGCCTAACCGCAACGACTGGGCCGACATCGACGTTCTTTTGGTGGAGGACATCGTGGACACCGGCAACACGCTCAGCGCTATGGTACGCGAGCTCAAAAGTCTGGGCGCCAACGTGCGCGTCGTCGCGCTGCTCGACAAGCCCAGCCGCCGCAAGGTCGACTTCACGGCGGATTACATAGGTCGGGAGATCCCCAACGCGTTTGTGGTCGGTTTCGGCTTGGACTATGCCGAAAAATACCGCAATTTGCCCTATGTCGGCATCCTGCGCCGCGAAATTTACGAAGGCCCTACCGCATAAGCGCGAGTCAACGAGAAAACAATGAGAAAGGATATATCCCGCCCTTCGGGATATGCTGATCTATGAAACGCAAAGACATAAAAACACTCTTACTCTACGTTGTCATCATTGCCATCATCGCCGTCGTTCTGGCGCCGATGTTTGACGGTGTTGGCAGCCGCGAGGTTCCCCAATACGACGACGTTGTCAAATATTTCACCGACGGTGAGGTGGCCGAGTTCTACATCTCGGTGGACAACATTCTGACCATGAAGCTGCAAAACGGCAAAGAGGTGGTCTATCAGCTGGCCAGCCTTGAGCTGTTCCACCGCGATCTGGGTGCTCTGATTACAGAACAGATGGCAGCCGGCACGCTCAAGGGCGAGTATGAGCCCAACACCTCCTCGCTGTTTGCTACCTTCCTCCCCCTCATTATCATCGGCGTCATTATCGTCGGTCTGTTCATCTGGTACTTCGCCTCCGGCGCGGCCAACGCCGGCACGGGCAATGCCAAGGGCGGTCCCGGCGGACGCATGAACAGCTTCGGCAAGGCGCGTGTCAAGACGCCCTCGCCCGATGATAAGGACCGTGTGCTGTTCCGCGACGTCGCAGGTGCTGACGAGGAAAAGGAAGAATTGGCCGAGATGGTCGAATTTTTGAAAAATCCGGCCAAATTCACCAAGCTGGGTGCAAAAATTCCGCACGGTGTACTACTGGTCGGCCCTCCCGGAACGGGTAAAACGCTGCTTGCTAAGGCGGTTGCCGGCGAGGCAGGTGTTCCCTTCTTCTCGCTGTCCGGCTCGGATTTCGTTGAAATGTACGTCGGTGTCGGTGCTTCGCGCGTGCGCGATCTGTTTGAAACGGCACGCAAGGCGCCCGCCTCCATCATTTTCATCGATGAGATCGATGCGGTCGGTCGTCACAGAGGCGCAGGCCTGGGCGGCGGACACGACGAGCGTGAGCAGACGCTCAACCAGCTGCTGGTTGAGATGGACGGCTTCGGCTCGCACGACGGCGTCATTGTCATCGCCGCGACCAACCGCCCCGACATCCTTGACCCGGCGCTTTTGCGTCCCGGTCGTTTTGACCGCCACGTGACCGTCAATTATCCCGACATTCGCGGCAGAGAGGAAATTCTGCTGGTTCACGCACGCAAGAAGCCGATGGAGCCCGACGTGGACTACCGCAAAATCGCGCAGACCACGGTTGGCTTTACCGGCGCCGACCTTGCCAATCTGCTCAACGAGGCGGCTCTTCTGGCGGCTCGCCGCAACAAGGAGCTGATCGGCATGGATGAGGTGGACGACGCCTTTATGAAGATGATCTTAGGTCCCAAGAAGAAGGCCAAGGTTCGCAACGAGCACGACAACCGCCTGGTGGCTTACCACGAGGCAGGTCACGCCGTGGCTTCCTACTACTGTCCGCACACAGATCCCGTCAAGGTGATCACCACCGTTCCCTCCGGCAACGCCGGCGGCGTGACCGTCAGCATGCCGACCGAGGACACCATGTGCCGCTCTCGTGCGCAGATGTATGAGTCGATCATTCTCTCGCTGGGCGGTCGTGTGGCTGAGGAGCTGGTCATGGAGGACATCTCCACCGGTGCCTCCAGCGATATTCAGAAGGCAACCTCGGTGGCACGTGACATGGTCACCCGCTATGGTATGAGCGACAAGCTGGGCACGGTGCTCTACGGCTCCGAGCGCTCCGGCGACGAGGTGTTCTTGGGCCGTGATTTCTCCTCCGGTAAGAACTACTCCGAGAAGACGGCCGCCGAGATCGACGAGGAAATCCGCAGCCTGATCGAGCGTGCTTACAACGAGTGCCGCGTCATTCTGACCGAGCACCGCGACAGACTGGAATTTGTTGCACAGTATCTGCTCAAATATGAGACCATGGACGGCGATCAGTTCCTGGCCGCCATGCAGCCGGATGCGACCGAGCAGCAGCTGCTTGACATTGCCGAGGAAAAGCGCCGCAAGAGCGCCGAGGCTAACGAGCAGCGCGCGCAGGAGAAGCGCGAGCAAGAGGAGGCTGCGGCACAAGCCGCCGCTGATGCCCCCTCGCCCGACGATCTCATCCCGCCCGACATCGAGGATGCCGCGCCTATCGAGGACGCGCCCACCATTGAGGATGCGCCCAAGATCGACGACGCACCGGGTGTTGACGATCCCGAGGATCCCAACAAATAAAAATTTCGCCTCCGAGTGCAAAAAAATGCCGCTCGGAGGCGTTTTTATCCATAGGACGAGTATAAAAGCAAGGCGTTCCGCGCATACTTTGATTGAACGGAGCTATCCGTATTGCAAGAAAGGAATGGTAGCAAGTAAATATGATTATGGATCGCATTGCGCTTATCCTCACCATTATCGGCGCGCTCAACTGGGGCAGCATCGGCTTATTTCAGTTTGATTTGGGTGCCTGGCTTGGCGGCGGACAGACAGGACTGCTCAGCCGTATCATTTACACGGTGGTAGCGCTGGCAGGCGTATGGTGCATTTCGCTGATTTTCCGTGCTCGGGAGAGCTTTGAGGAAATTGGGGAGCATCAGTAACGAAAAGGAGAGCACCGCGTCTTTCGGATGGAGACGCGGTGCTTTTTTACGGGAGGAGATCGTTTAGGGAGTGCGAAGATAGCTTTCTAACTATAGTTGGTTTGTTGCCTATTTCTTTGGCTCACCCCAAAGAAATAGGCGAAAGAAAACGTGCGAAAGGGGACTCCAAGTCCCCTTTCGATTCCCCCGGGCTGTGCGCATTCTGCACGTAGGGGACTAAAGCTGTTAGGGAGGCGGCTTCGCTATAGCCGCGATGTTTGGCGGTTTCGCTTGTGACTGATTTCTGCCCGCTCCCTCCATTATTCATTATTCAGTATTCTTTCTTGGGTAGGGGCCCCATATGGATGTTCTCGTCTGCGCATTTAGAACAGAACCGCTAAAAACTTAACTTGTAAAAATTTTCCCAAAAGCTTTTTGAAGGGGAGCGCGAGGGGGAACTTTTTCTCTGAAAAAGTTCCCCCTCGCATACATTCACATTCCCTTACTTCAACGCTTCCTTGGCGGCCAAAAGATCAGAGGTCTTGGCGACGTACATGTTATCGTAGCGGATGAGGTAATTCTGGGCATCGGTCTTACCGGTGCCGACGATAAAGAACACCAGCTGGGTCAGCGTCAGGTCGTTGGTAAACTGCTCCTCGTAGCCGGAGCCGATGACCACGCGCGTTTTGTTCAGCGGCAGCTGGATATGATTCCAGCCATTTTTCAGGTGCGTGGACCTCATACGATCATCGACCACGCTGCTGGCAATCATGTTGTAATTCACATTGTAGTGCGCGGCCTGTGCGTTGTGCTCCAGGCGGATCTGCCAGTTACTTCCCAGCAGCGACAGGTCGCTGATGTACATGTCAAAGCAGATGGTGTCCTCATCATAGACCACATCCACATCGTCAATACCGATGCACACACGGTGGTCAACGTTCTCGTTGTGTCCGGTGATGGCCAGCGAGGCATTGCCCTGTACCTTCTCCTCGGTATCGTAGTAGGAGCCGTACCACTCGGTCAGAATGGGACCGTCCAGCGCATCGTAGTCGCAGGTGGTCAGCCATCTGCCGTTGTGCGGTGCCTCGGGCTGCTTGTAATTGGGATTGTCGTAGGTGCAAAGGCGCATGTCATCGAAATACACCTCAAGGCCTTCCTTGGCGTTGCACCAGACGTTCAGGCTGGTCAGATTGTCGTAGTTGATCTTGTCCAGATTGGGGTAGGCGATGTTGTGGCAGGTGAAGGAGAGCTCAATCTCGTGCCAACCGCTGCCATAGAAGGTGTGCTGCCAGGTATGACCGATGCCGCCCTGCTTCTCGGAGAGCGTGATATACAGCGTCTGGCTGCCAACTTGCGGCGTGTCGTACACCGCGTCATGGTCGCAGGCCATCAGATTGTCGTCATTGACGTACACCCACATCTTGACCGTCTGCTTGAATTTATCGGTAATCTTAAGAGAAAAGCTATCCGTCGGCGTGCTGATCAACGTCCAATGCGCATTGTCGCTATTGCACAGGAAGCCAATGCCCTCGTCCACCTTGCCGTCCACCTCGACGCTGTTCGGGTAGGGGATCGAATCCAGACTGTCAAAGCCCAGAAGGAGCTTTTCCTTGTAGGTCAGATTTTCGTCCGCATAGTAGCTGTACGAGGTCTTGTCAAATTCGTCCAGCCAGGTCTTTACAATGTGCTCACCCATGTAAACATAATCCTCCTTGATGCTCAATTTGCTGCCGTTCTCGCCGGCCTGAGCCTGCTCGCTGACCATGGCAACAAACGCCTCGGCCGCTGCCACCGTGCAATTGTCGTCGTAACCGACGATGACCACGCGCTTACCAATCACCTTGATCACATACTCGGTTTCCTTGAGTGCGGCGTGCGCATCAATGCTCTCCTGACGATTGGTCAGACCCACCAGAATTTCAGGCGCATCGACGGGCATGGTCTCGCCGCGCATGATGTAGTCATCGGAGATGGTAACCTCGCCACCGCCCAGCTGCAGCAAAATATCGCGCACATCCACGGCTGCACCGGTCACCGCCGAGTTGCACATTTCCGGACGTATGACGGTATAATGGCAAACGCCATCTGCCATAATCTCGATCTCATTGGCGCTCGGCACGGGCTCCTGTGGCGTTTCCTCCCCGGGTGTGCAAGCGCACAGCAGGGTGCTCAGGCACATAAGGAGCGCGCAGACAGCGCTGACCCATCTGAGGTAGCTTTTCTTTTTTCGGTTGTTCATGTTCTTCCCTCTTTTCTTGTGAACGTATCTATCCTATGTATTTTAACATATTTGCTGCGATTTTGCAACATCTTTGCAAAAAAATCCTTGGCCCTCTTGCTTTTTTTGCAAAAATGTGGTATCATAATAGACAATAACTACAAATTAAGCGAGGTTTTTGATATGGAAGGCCAAAACATGTATGAATACGTCGTCTCTCCAGCCAAGCAGCCCATCTGGAAACTGAAACGCACGCTTGCCGTCATCGGATACGTCGTATATGCCATCACTGTCTTTAGTGTCGGTGCATATACCAAGCTGCTGCTCCCCATGATGGCGCTGGTGCCGCTGTCTACGTGGATTCTTATATTTTTCACTTGGAGATACGTCGCGGTGGAATATGAATATTCCTTTGTGTCCGGCACCATGACGCTGAACAAGATTCTGGGCGGCAGAGCACGCAAGAAGGTGCTGGAGGTGCGCATCAAGGAGCTGCACACCATCGCGCCCTACGACGGCGATTACATCAAGCAGGCTGAGGCGTTCAAACCCGAAAAATCGTATGATTTTGTGTCCTCCATGCAGAGCCCTGACGTATATTTTGCGTTGTTTGAGACTCCGGAGGGGCGTCGCGGCATCATTTATTTTGAGGCGACCAAGCCGGCGCTCAAAATTCTGCGCTACTACAACAGCGGCACGGTTATATCCGAGGTTCGCTATTGAGGAGGGCGCCATGGCATCGAAAAAACAATACACCGTTCCCGTTCGCATGCCGGAGGAGCTTCTGCGCAAGCTGCTGCTGCTTTGCGAGAAGGAAGGACGAACGCTGAACAACGAGATCACCATGCTCGCGCGCAACGCCATTGCCTATCACGAGAGAGCCAAGGGCGGACTGGACAGTCGCGCGGCTGCGGCCATAGATCTTTCGGCATATGAGGATAAAGAGGAATAATCGTGTGAAAAGCCCTGCGTTTGCAGGGCTTTTTCTAAAATAAGGTCTTGTAAAATTCGCTCGTTTATGTTATAATATGATCAATCAATATACCCACAAGGAGAATATATTATGAAAGCTGTAATTACCGTCACCGGCAAGGACACTGTAGGCATCATCGCGGGCGTCAGCGCCGTTTGCGCCAAGGACGGCGCTAACATCTGCGAGATCACCCAGAGCGTTCTGAGTGAGTATTTTGCCATGATCATGCTGGCAGAGCTTGACGGATTGAACGTTTCTTTCTCGGAATTTGCCGACGAGCTGACGGCTCTGGGCAAGGAAAAGGGACTTGCCATCCACACCATGCACGAGGACATTTTCAACACCATGCACCACATCTGATCGGGCAGAAAGGAAACGGAAAAATCCATGCTCAATACACAGGATATTTTAGAAACCATCAACATGATCCGGGAAGAAAACCTGGACATTCGCACCATCACCATGGGTATCTCGCTGTACGATTGCATCAGTGAGGACGCTGACCGTCTGTGCCAGCGCGTCTACGACAAGATCACCAAGAAGGCCGAGCATCTGGTCAGAACGGGTGAGGACATCTCCAAGCAGTATGGCGTGCCGATCGTCAACAAGCGCGTATCCATCACGC
>JAFTSR010000274.1 GCA_017467225.1 Clostridia bacterium
GCTGTCGCTGCTGTTTTACGGCCGCTGGTTTACCACGCTGGCCGGATTGGCTGCCGGCGGTGGGCTTCTTGCCTGGTACGTGTCGCAGCAGAGCAGCATTTCCACCTTCTTTCACGGCATTATGGACGTTGGCTTCAACCGCATCCTTGATCGGTTGTACCGCGCCGGCTATTATGCCTACGCCAAGTATCGCGTCACGCTGACTCCCATGGAGGAAGCCAACCAGGAGCTGCTGGCGGCTGCTTTCGTCGGCCTTCTGACCTGGCTTGTCGCCTGGCTGTTTGTGCCGTTTTTGGTGCGCCGCATCCGTATTGCCGCGCCGCTGATCACCTCGCTTGTGCTGATCGTTCCCGTCTTTACCTTTAACCTGCCCGTTTCCAACTGGGCGGTGACCGGCATCATCGCGGGTAGCTGCGCTCTGCTCATTATGTGGGGATATCAGCGCCGCTATGATCGGGACGAGAAAAAAGAGGCGAAAAGTCCGCTGTTTTCCGATCTGCAGCGTCCGCAGCTCCCCGAGCGTCTGCAGCATCAAAAGATGGATAAAGAGGAGCTCAAGGCTCTCAAGGCCGAGCGCCGCGAGCGCACCCGTCGCCGCAATGCCACGGGACTTGTCACGGTCGAGGAGGAGATCAACGACTATCTGGACGTTTCCCTGACCGGGCGCAAGAAAAAGAAGCCGACGGTGGTTGCCTCGGCAGCCAAGCCTACCGATGAGGAGCGTCAGAGACGCAAGGAAGAGCGCGCGCAAATCCGCGCGGTGCACGATTACGACCGTATCACGCGAGAAACGCGCTGTGCCATGGGTGGTATCGCCGGCTTTTGCGTCATGGCGCTGATCCTGCTGATCCTGCTGCTGCCGACGCTGTCGGTCGACGGTCCGTTCAATACCATTGACGCCATTGACCACCGCGTGCAGTATTACCGCGAGTACGTGACGGCAACGCTGCGCGGCAACGATCCGGCGCTGGAAATGTACGCCTACGGTGAGAGCATCCGAAACGAGGCGCCGCACTCTACTACGGCAGAAACGCAGCTCTTTGAAGAAATTGAAATGTTCCGTATCTACACGCAGTTCAGAACACCGCTGTATCTGCAGTGGTGGGTCGGTGTGGACTATACCGACTGCGCGTGGTCGTCTGCCAACGACGATCAGATCTTCCGTTGGCGTGAGCTTTATGATGCCGCGGATATGCCGGCAGAAGCGATGTTTGAGGGCTTCTTCCAGCTGATGGATCCCACAGGCGGCGTTGAGATCGAGGACATGGAGGATTTGCGCAAAAAGTATTACGACTATGACGAATACGGCTTTGTGGCGTTTATGGTCAACATCCGTCGCATGCGGCAGATGGGCGCGGAGCTTTACCTGCCTCGCGTGACCAGCGACACGCTGCGCATTCTCAATTATCAGACGGTCACGCCGGTTGAGCAGCCCTGGGCACAGTATTTTGACGGCGTGGTGGTCAGCTCGATTCTGGATGAGGAGGTCGCGGACTACTCGGTCGAGGCGTTCGTTCCCATGCAGCTCAATCCCGAATGGTATCTCAACACCTCTGCGCTGATTGCTGCCTACAATGCTTCGACAGCTGAAATTCTGCGCTATGAGGCTTCTCGCAACAAGGGCGCGTTCCGTCCGGACTATCTCAATACCTACATTGATGTCAAGGGCGGAGAGCGCTACAGCGCTGCGCAGCAGTACATTGAGAGCATGGGCTATTCCGAGCGTGCCAAGGTGCTCTCGGACATCAAGGACGCGCAGATGTATGCTGATTTTGTCTACGAGACTTATCTGGATACCGCACAGAGTGAGATTATCTCCAACCTGGCGAAAAAGCTGTACGAGGAGACCTATCCCGACGAATGCTACGAGACTGCGATCAACGAGGAGACCGGCCTCTTGGAACGCACGGGACTGCTTCCCGGTGCAAAGCCGTACAATTTTGCTCTGGCATCCATGCGCGATAGTCGCTTTGTCGACACCTACACGCAGCGCCATCTTCTGACCATGGCGGTCATCAACTACCTGGTCGAAAATCACAAATATTCCCTGGAGATCACCGCCGCGGCCGATCCCATGCTGGACGGCGTGGAGAATTTCCTGACGGTGACCAAAGAGGGCTATTGCGTGCAGTTTGCTTCGGCGGCAGCGCTGCTTTTGCGTGAGTGCGGCATTCCGACGCGCTATATGGAGGGCTACGTTTGCTCCGACTTCACCCGTCGCGTAGGCTCCAATGCGGATTACACGCGCTTTGCCGGACAGGTGCGCGACAGCGACAAGCACGCCTGGATCGAGGTTTGGTTTGACGGCATCGGCTGGGTGGTCTACGAAACGACGCCGCCCTACTACACCGAGCTGTACGGCGAGACGTCGACCACGGCAAGCACACTCACGCCGACAGCTCCCGATCGCGATCCAATCGATACGCCCACGCCTCCCGTAGACGTTCCTCCTGAAGGGGAAATTCTGCCTCCCGAGGAACAGGATCCCCAGGGTGGTGAGGGTGGCATTGACGTCAAACTGCTGATCAAGTATATTCTGATCACTATTGTGGTCGTGGCTGCGCTTTGCGCGGTGGTTATCTTTGTGGTGGAGGTTGTCCGCCGCGGTCGTCTGGCGCAGGAGAAGCGCACGCAGCTGGCGCAGCAGATCGCGAGCGGTGACACCGCTGTATTTGACAGCGCACAGAGCCGTGAAGCCGCAGCCAAGGCTCTGATCCGCAACACGCTGCAGCTGCTGACGATGTACGGTACGGCGCCGAAAACAGGCGAGCTGCGCGATGATTATGCACAGCGCTTGTCCTTTGCCTATGAGGATATGCTGGGCTACCCGATGGAATACGACGACGGTGCCCTCGGACAGCGCGAGTCGGTCAGCCGCTTCCGTCTGGGAGAGCTGCTGGAGGCGGTTGCAGCCGAGGAATTCGGCTACGGTATGCCCGATGGCGACTTAAAGAAGCTGGCAGAGCTGTATTTGGTACTGCACGAAAAGCGTGCGGCGCGCATCTCGTCTGTTAAGAGATTCACAC
>JAFTSR010000275.1 GCA_017467225.1 Clostridia bacterium
GTGCAACGGCACCTCGGCGCGGTAGTTAAGGCCTCGCCCGCCCTGCAGCTTTTGGTGCCATTTGGTGCCCGCAAGCATCGCGGCAAAGCTTGCCCGACCGCCGCCGTATTCCAGATCGCCCGACGACAGCGCAATTTCGCACAGCTCGCGCACCGACAGCCGCACGCAGGCTCTGTCTGCATCGTAGTGCATTTCGCGTCCTCCCTTCCGAAAAATCTCTTATTAGTATACCATATTTTCGAAAAGGCGTCAACAGTCCGTGGCAAATTCTTGCTTTTTCGCGACAATTTTGCAGGTTTCCCTTGCTTTTTTGTGTCAGTGCGTGTATAATGATGGTATCAGTATGAAATATCCCGTTACAAATCAGTATGAAATATCCCGTTACAAAGGAGATCAGACTATGAAAAAATCATTGCACCGTTTGTCCATCCTTCTGTCCGTGCTTTTATGCGGCCTGCTGTTCTGTGCGCTGGGACTTTGCGCATGCTCCACGACAAAGCCGCAAGAGGAACCGAAATCGCCCGAGGATGCTACTCCCACGCCAGAGCCCAAACCCGAGCCTGCGCCGGAGCCAGAGCCGGAACCCGAGCCGGAACCCGAAAAGAAATCCTTGAACAACCTCTTTGACCTTGACACCACCGATATCGGCTGGGTCAACGGCAAGGGCGAGACCTTCCCCGACGGCTCCTTCCGCACCTGCCGGGCCATTGCCGTTGAGCCCGGCGACGAGGTGCTGTTCGGTGCAGCCGTCACAACGCAGGGCTGGCACATGGTCACCTATGACGAGGACGAGCAGCCGATCGCCGACGTTACCATTCACAGCGGTCTGAGCATTCTGGAGCGCTTGCAGGATGAGACCGGCATCATGCAATACACCGTTCCCGACGGTGTGGCGTACATCCGCATGGTCTGTGACAGCCGTTACCAGGGAATGTATCTGGTCACGGTCAACGAGCCCTTCGATGCTGCTGATTTTTATGCGCATTTCGATCTGGACAATCCCAACAAGCCCAGCGAAGAAGCCGACACCTCAAGCCCACTGTACGGCCTTAAGGCGCTGTTCTGCGGCGACTCGATCTCCTACGGTCACTACGACATTCCTGCCGGATACTCCTGGGCAGGTCGTATTCAGAAATATTACGGAACCATCTCGGACAACCGCTCCTGCAGCGGCTGGTGCCTGTCGACCGTGCGCGGCGCGGGCGGACAGATTGTCAACCAGCTCAAGTCTGTCAAAAATGGCGACTACGATCTGATCGTGGTGCAAGGCGGCGTCAACGATGCCTGGGGCACATCGGACGGCACCAACATCATCGCACCCGTGGGTGAGATGAGCGACTCCTTTGACGTCAAGGACTTCGATAACTCGACCTATGCGGGCGGTCTTGAGGAGTTCTTCTACTACGCGCGCGAATATTTCCCGGATGCGCAGCTGGCGTACATCATTTCGTTCTACATGCCGCGCGCAGGCGTGGGTCACGTCGGCGACATGGAGGAATACTATGCCGTCGGTATGGAGATCTGCGACAAGTGGGGCGTGCCGTATCTTGACATGTACCACGACGACTATCTCAACTACGAGCTTTTGGAGATCGACACCAACAAGTGTCTGACCGACCCCGTCCACCCCAACGCGCTGGGCTACGACCGTATCTCGCCGTATATCGGTGATTGGTTGGAGAGCCTGTACGAATAAGCATCAACCCCGACAGATTTTCAAGGTCTGCCGGGGTTTGTTGTTTGGTATGTGAAATATCTTTCAATTTTTCAGTCCGGGCGTATTGGAGAAAAGTTTCCGTTTTCATCACGGTTAATCGGAGTTGCTTTAAGATGGAATTTTATACATCCGTCAGCACACGGTATGTCCATCTCATATTTTTCTTTTTCTCCTCTGTATGTAAAGTCACCGCCACATCGAATAACCTCGCACCAGGTGTACACCCGGATCATTGTTTTAGGACACATCCCAGCAGGACATTCGTAGCAAAAAACAAATCTGTCACCTTTTTCCAAGCCAAGCCTACAATTTTCTGCTTTTCCCTCGATTGCTGTTAATTCAAATTGCCAATCTTCCGTACACCATTTTTGCATATAACATCCTCCGTCATTTTTTAGCCATCATTCGGCTTTAACACCGACTTCGTCTTTTTCTTACAAATAGGCAGGGGCTAATCTGTGCGCCTATTCTGCCGTGTGCAGTTCGTCATAGTGCCAACGTATAGGATTTTCGTAGATATATCGCAAATGCTCCACATAATCCTCACGGTTTTTGATAATATGGTCGTAGAAGGATTTTTGCCAAATACTTGTCCCGATTTGTTTGGAAGCGATTCCTTTTAACTGCCTTATAACCCGTGACATTGTAGGGGCGACCGGTGGTTGCCCGCATTCATCGGCTCACACGCTTACTAAAAGGTGAATTTGATTCGGCATAATCACGTAGCTTTCAAGTGATAAAGTCGAATAGGCAGAGTGATATTTTGTATTACCTAATCGACTATTTTACCATATATCGACAATTCAACATCTTGCGGGCGATCAATGATCGCGCCTGCGTTATCCTTATCCATTATTATCACCAACGCTTATAACAAAAATCAGCAAAAAAGTTCTCTACCGAAATTATTATGCCTGCAAAATCCCATCGGGGGGATCAAGCCAAAGGCGCAGTTTTTCCATTCAGAACATTTTCTGAATCCGTGCGCGCCATTGCAGCACGTAGCGCGTCACAAGGCGCGTGACCAGGATATCGTACAGCCAGAGCGTGACAAACCCGAGCGCGTACAATGCCGCATAAAAGGTCGGCGAGAGCAGCTCGTCCGCGCCCGTGACCAGATCGGTCAGCGAGATCATGACCACCTCGCAAAGCAAAAACACCAAGGATTTGACGGCGGCGCTGCCATAGCGCGGCAACCGTTCAATATACGCCTTGAGAATGGGATAGTAGCCAAACGCCGCATAGACCAGCGCTGCGCCCTTTTGCGGTGCCAGAAGAAGAGCCAGCGTCGCCGTGGCAAGATAGACCGCCCACGGATATCCACCGCCGTACTCGATCTTGACCATAACGCAAAGCAGCGCCACAATGGCAGCCGTGCAAAGGTCCAGCACGTCAATCAACGACCCCAGCGTGATGATAACCACGCCAAGCGCGATCAGCACCGCGCACACAGACATGCGTCGGGTGCGTCTGCGCCGCTCATAACGATCTTGTTTTTTCATACTCACCTCAGCAGCAGGAGATCAAATCGCCGCCCATGCACTCGCAGCAGCAGTCCGCGCAAATGAGCGAGGTGCAGATATCCATATCGCCGCAGCCACCTCCGCCGCGCACGTTGGTGCGGTAGCCGCCGTTGTAGGCGTTGGTCTGGGCATGCAGGCGATCGCGCACCGTGCGATACTCGGCATTATACGGATTTTGCGCGCAGGCAAGGTCAAGATACTGCTGGGCATCCAGCACAGCACCTCGGCGCAGGAGCACGCAGCCCATGAGGAAATTCCACTCGGCACCGCGCTCGCTCTGTGCCACGGCTATCAGCAGCCGATGCGCCTGATCCAAATCTCCGCTGTTGACGCAGCTGCGAATGGCTGCATAGGTCGGGCTCTGCGTGCCGCTTTGTGTGTTGGTCTGTCCGCCGCCGTAGGCGCCATACGGATCACTTCCTGTCTCGCCTGCCTTGCGGCGGCGCTGAATTTCCTCGTATGCCGCGTTGACCTCCTTCATTTTCTCGGTCGCCATCTCGGCCAGGTCCGTGTTGGCATATTTATCGGGGTGATATTTGCGCACCAGCTCGCGGTACGCCTGCTTGATCTCGTCGTCCGTTGCCGTCGGGCTGACGCCGAGCACCTTATATGGATCGGTCATGTCTGTATCCTTTCTGTCACTCACATCCGCGCCTCATCGGTCACGGAGGCCGGGATTTTCTCTTGATCGTCGTTATTTTTCGGGGGCTTTCCGTACGTTCCGTCGGCCAGCTGCCGTGTCACGGCAGGCAGCGCGACGTGCAGCATATGCGTAAGAAGCCCTCGCAGCTCTCGTCCGCACGTCTCATCATCATAATCGAGCAGTGACAGGGCATCGTCCGCTTGCATCAGCTCATGCCCCATGGCGGTGGCGATGGCGGCGCGTCTTTCGGGCGAGAGCGGCGCATCCCCATACAAAAGCCGCAAGGGGTTGTAGCGGTCACGCTGCACGTCCTCGGCAAAGTCGTCCACGGCATCGGCAAAATACAGCCACTTACCCACGTGCATGCCGACGTGCTGCGCAATGGTTTTGCGCTGCCCGTCAAGGCCGTAGGAAAGCAGCAGCGCCGTCACCTGTCCAAAGGCAGCCGCAGGCGCGTCAGCGGAGGGTTCCCTTGCCTGCTCCACGGCAGAAAAGGCGGCCATTGCCTCGCTCAGCTGTGCCGTCAACGCCGGGGCGCGGCGACGCGCACGGCGGTACATGTGTCGCAGCGGTGGCGAGAGCAGGGCTGCACGCAGTCCACAGCGGGAAAAGCGACGCTCATCCGCTCTGTCATCGCAAATTTTGTGGTAGTTGAGCATGGCCGCGCACAGCGCCACGTGATCGGTCGCCTCCCCTGACGTCAGGGACAGCCGACGGCGGAAGGGATGCGGCAAGCAGCGACGGCGCTCAAAGCGGACGGTACACTCACCGTCCTTGCCGGGATTGCCGTTTTGCAGGGCCATGCGAAGGAGCGAGAGGAAAACATAGTCATAGCTGAGCGTCATACGGGAGCACTGACCCGTGCAGCGACCCTGTGCGCGACAAAGTCCGCAGTACACACCGCGGTAATACCGATATTCACGCACACGCAGCTCGGGCACGTGTACCCTGACGTAGCCGAACATAATTTTTCCTCCTTCCTGCATAATATCTCCTTATATCATACCCCAAAAAGGTGATAATTGCAAGACGTTTTTGTAAATTATCTTGAAGAAAATGTTAATTTTCGTCACATAACGCCGCAGAGTGTGTACAAGTTGTAAATTTCAGGGAAAAAATGAAAAATCTCTTGCAAAAAGGCGGTAGAGTATGGTATAATATAATAGAGAAATTAGAACGATAAGAAAGGTTATACACACGCATATGATTATCGCATTGGAAGATGCCAAAGGAAAATTATACACGCTGCAGGAGGACCTGGTCGAGCTTGGCCGCGCGCTGCGCATTGAGGAGCTGAAGGCCATGGTGTTCGACGAGGAGCAGCAGACCATGGACCCTGCATTCTGGAACGATCCCGACAAGTCCTCTCGCGTTCTGCAGGGCATCAAGCAGAAGAAGGACACCATTGAAAATTACACGCGCCTGGTGGCTCGTCTGGAGGACGTACTGGCGCTGTGCGAGATGGCAATCGAGGAAAACGACGAGGACAGCGTCGAGGAGGTTCTCTCTGAGATGGATGCCGTCGAAAAAGAGGAGGAAAAGCAGCGCATCGGCGTACTGCTCTCCGGTGAATATGATAAGAATAACGCCATCGTTTCCTTCCACCCCGGTGCCGGCGGTACCGAGGCGCAGGACTGGGCAC
>JAFTSR010000014.1 GCA_017467225.1 Clostridia bacterium
GAACGCCCTCGCCGAAATAGCCTTCTACAAAGTAAAGCTTGCCGTTTTCCTCGGTGTAGAAATCGCCGACCTCATCCATGGCGTCTCCGTCCATGGGAAGGTAAGCCAGGATGCGGTCCTTGCCAAGAACGTCCGTGATGTAATTTCCGCTGCCGCGCTTGGGCGTGTCCACGTTGATATGGCCGCCGTTGCCCTCGCTGGAAACAGGACGCTCGCCTGCCTCTACGCCTTCAAACAGACCGGAGGGAACTCTGCCCGTCCAGCTGTCGGGCTGCTCGTAGCCAAGCGCGTACAGAATGACAGAAGCGCAGTCGCGGATCTCCATATCGATGATCTCGCCGTTCTCTACTGTTTTGCCCGTTGCGGCAAGCATGACGTACTTTTCCGCATCGGAAAGACCGCCGTGCGAGAGTCCGGTGCCGCCGTGGTCGGCGGTGACTATAAACAGCGTGTCCTCCAGGTAATCCATCTCGTCATAGGCATCGTAGATTTTACCGATCAGCTCGTCGGTGGCTGTGATCTGATCCAGATGTGCCTTGGTGTTGTAGCCGGCGGTGTGTCCCGCGTGATCCACCTCGTCGAACTGGACGAACAGCAACGTGGGATCGTTTTTCTTGACGTAATCGCAAATCTTTTCGGTCATCGGTGCGTCGGTGGCAGAATCCTTGTGAACGCCCAGGCCGTCCTCAATGATGCCAATGTTGATGGGATTCCAGTTGGTAAAGGAGGCGAGTTTAGCGTCGGGATTGTTTTCGCGGATGACGCGGAAGACTGAGGGGTAGGGAGAGTCGGTAGGATAAGCGCGCTCACCGACGATGGCGTTGGTCAGACGGTGTGCGCCTGGTGTGACACCGTGCAGCATTGAGCCCCAGCACTGGGCGCTGATGGTGGGATTGGAGGTCAGCACGTTGTAGCTGATGGCGCCGTTTTCAAAAATTTCATCAATGCAAGGCGTGTCGGTGTCGCGGAAGAAGGCACCGGCGCCGTCAACGCCGATCAGTACCACGCGCTTGTACAGATATCTGTCCATTTTTTCAGGTTCCTCGCTTTCTTTATTGTCGTTTTCGTCGGAGGGCTCGCTTGGGGGATTGTCGTCCGGGGGTTCCTCTGTGGGAGGTGTATCGGGCGTGTCGGGTGCGCAGGCTGCAAATGCTGTGATGCACAGCAGCGTTGCCAGCAGCAGCGCGAGCCATCGTGTTGTCATTTTCATGTGTGATCTCCTTTGCTATATTTGGAATGTGCGGCAGGGGGATTCCCTTGTCGAAATCATTATAGCACAGGCGAAAAAACGTGTCAACCGTTTTGCCGCAATTTCATCAATTTCAGCGTTTTTCAGAAATAAATGTTGTGAAATGAGGTGATTTGTGTGGTTTATTAAAGAAAAATGTGGAGAAATATGACCGAAATGCGTCATTTTGTAAAAGAGATATCTTGCTTTTTTGGCGAACGTATGATATAATGATCGTAGATTTGAGCCCTGCGCGGCAGGATGCCGGCGGGGTAAAAACAGGCGAAAAAGGAGCGAACAAGCATGAACGCAGAGAAAAGAAGGCAGTATCTATTGGATAAGGTCAACGAAAACGGCTTTATTTCCATTTCAGGTGAGGCACAGGCCTTGGGTGTGTCGGTGGAAACCATCCGACGGGATATCGACCGTATGGCAGACAACAAGCAGCTGCTCAAGGTGCGGGGCGGTGCAGCACCGGTGCGTATGCAGCTGCGCCGGGATGCGGAATATATGTTGAGAAAACAGGATAACCAACAGGTCAAAATGTCCATAGGACGGGCGGCAGCCAGCATGATCACCGACGGGCAGGTGATCTTTTTGGACTGCGGCACCTCCATTCAGGATATTGCCAAAAGCATCAGCGGCGTGCATAACGTGACGTTTATCGTCAACTCGGTTCCCGTCATGTCTATTTTGCTCAACAAGTTTGCCGCAGGTGAGGTTGATGGTCGTGCCATACTCATCGGCGGCGAGCTGGATGTGCACAATCGGTTTACCAAGGGCGCGATGGCGGTCGAGGCGCTGGAACGCTACAGCGCAGATATTGCTTTTGTTTCCTGCACGGCGGTTTCGGCGCAGAGCGTCTCCGGCTATACGCTTGACGAGGGCGCCTATTCTGCGCGTCTGATGCAGAGGGCTGTCCGTTCGGTTCTGGTGGCGGAGAGCAATAAGCTGGGGAAGACGTCTTTGTATGCTTTTGCTCGCCTTGAGGATTTTTCCTGCATGATCACCGATGATACTAACCACATGCCCGATAACATAAAAAACAGCCTTGCCGCAGCGAACGTCCACACGGTCGTGGTGTCCGATCAACGGCAAGACATATCAGAGGATGTATAACGTAAACGAGGGGAATCAGTCCACCTGCGCTTGCTTGGCATTGAGCTGGCGGTAACGGCGAGGCGTCACGCCCTTGTAGCGGTGGAAAAATTTGATAAAGTGGGAGGCGTCGTTAAAGCCGCATGCCAGGGCTACGTCGGCAACGCCGTCCTCGGTGGTGGTCAGCATGTATGCGGCCATATTCAGACGGTACTCGATCAGATACTCCACGGGGGAGCAGCCGGCGATCTTTTTGAAGTAACGGCAAAAATAGTTGGGGGAGAGCTCGGCGGCGTTGGCCATGTCGGTCAGCGTCAGCTCCTGCGCGTAATTTTCCTCGATCAGAGCAAGCACGCGACGGACAGCGCGCTGTGCGCGAATGTCGGTGTCAGCCATTTGCTCCGTGGTGTGCCAGCGGCCATCCTGTAAAATACGGCCGACAAACTGCATGATCAGACCGCGCATCTCCATCTCAGTGCCGATGCTCAGCGGTGCCTTGCTGCAACGGACGATCTTGTCGAACATCTCGCGCAACGGCAGCGGATTGTGACCGAGAAAGGCATCTATGCGGCAGGTGTTGTCATCCAGACGGTCGCAGTAGTCGGCAAACGGTGCCTCGTGCGCAACGATTGCACGCAGATCGACCAGCATATAATAGTAAATGCAATTGGCTGAGAGATTCTCGGTGGTCACCAAAGCGCCGCTTTGGATCCAGAACATATTGCCTGCGCCGGCTTCATAGGTGGTGTTATTGATATGCAGCGTCATTTCGCCCTGCACCACGCACAGAATTTCATGCTCGGTGTGAGATTGCAGCGGTGCGGCTGCATCGGCGTCGGAAGCGGTGACACGGTAGACGCGAATGGGACGGTTACAGGCGTCCGGCTGTGGCATATCGGTGTAGTGATTCATAGCAGAAGGGCTCCTTCGTTTGTTATCTTTCGCTGCAGCGGTATTAGTTATATTTTATCACATTTTTTTGCCGATGTCAACAACAAATATCAAATTTTTTTATTTTTCTTGAAAATAAATTTTGCATCACATATGGCAGAAATTTGCGATAAAAAGTTGCTTTTATTCCACGGATGCGCCGATGCTCTCTCTTGACAAACGGTATAAGCTGTGGTAAAATATGCATATAATGCTCTGTAGCAAGGAGAACGACCATGCGTAAATTAGATATGTATGAAAATCCGAATTTTCCGGTGAAGCTTCCGTACTGGATTACCACGCCTACCGGCTTTGATCCGGCGCAGGAAAAGCTACCGCTGATCCTGTTTTTACACGGTGCCGGCGAGCGCGGCAACGATGGAAAGAAGGTCGGCGTGCACGGTATTCCAAAATATTTTTGCGCTGATGAGGACTATCTTTCCCAGCGTGTTGTCACGTTATCGCCGCAATGTCCTGAGGGTGAGGTGTGGATTCACCTGACCCGTACTGTTAAGGCGCTGCTTGACGATGTTATAGAAAAATACAATATTGATCCCGACCGTGTCAGCGTCACCGGTATCAGCATGGGCGGCTTTGGCACCTGGGATATGCTGTGTACCTATCCTAACACCTTTGCGGCTGCGGCTCCTATCTGCGGTGGCGGTATGAGCTGGAGCATCAACACAAAGACGCCCGTTCGTGCTTTCCACGGCGATGCTGACGGTACGGTGCCGCTGCAGTGCTCTGTGGATATGGTCAACGTACTGAACGCACGTGGCGGTCATGCAGAGCTGACCGTCTATCCCGGCTGTGGGCACAATTCCTGGGATCCCGCTTATGAGACAAGTGACGTAATCGTTTGGTTGGCGCAAGCCAAGCGTGCTTAAAAAGCTATCAGACAAAGGAGAATACACACCATGAACATTTCAATGCAAGCACTTGTCGATATCGCCCGGGTCTTTTCTATCCCCGGTGAGATCACACACGCCGAGCAGATCGGAAACGGTAACATCAATCAGACCTATGATGTGACCGTAACGGCGCAGGGAACGCCCGTGCGATATGTTTTTCAGCGTGTCAATACCTTTGTTTTTAAGCAGCCCGTGCAGATCATGCAGAACATTTCGCGCATTACCGAGCATTGTGAGAAAAAGCTGCTCGATATGGGTGAGAGCCGCGATCGCGTGATGCATTTTCTGTCGCGTAAGAACGGCGAGAACTATTATATCGACGGCGACGAATTTTGGCGCGTGTGTGAGTTCGTTCCCGCGTCGGTTGCTTATAACGCCAGTGAGGATCCCGAAATCCTGTGTGCCGCAGGACGTGCGTTCGGTCAGTTCCAGACCATGCTTGCCGATTTCGATGCCTCGCTGCTTTACGAGACCATTCCAAATTTCCACAACACCCGCGCCCGCTTTGAGACGCTGGATGCGCACGTCAAGGAGGATGTGTGCGGCAGAGTAGAGAGCGTTCGCGCCGAGCTGGATGCTGTACAGAGCATGCGCGCGGATGCGCTGCTGCTGTGCGACATGCTGCAGCGCGGTGAGCTGCCCTTGCGCGTGACGCACAACGACACCAAGATCAATAACGTGCTGTTTGACGCGGTGAGTGGCAAGGAAAAGACGGTCATTGATCTGGATACGGTCATGCCGGGCCTGGTTGCCTATGACTTCGGCGACGCGATCCGCTTCGCGGGCAATCGCGCGGCAGAGGATGAGCCCGACCTTTCCTTGGTTAGCCTGGATATGGCGCGTTTTTCCGCCTTTGCACAGGGCTTTGTCGGCGAGGTCGGTGCGTCTTTGACCGAGAACGAGCGCAAGACGCTTTCGCTGGGCGTGTTTGCTGCAACGGTAGAGCTGGTCGTCCGCTTCCTGGATGACTATATCTGTGGAGACGTTTATTTCAAAACGCTGTATCCCGATCATAATTTGGTTCGCACGCGCAACCAGCTGCGCCTGGCGCAGGATGTGTGGAAGCATCTGGATGAGATGAATGCCGAGGTGGAGCGTATCTACGCCAATATGTAAGAGTGGGAGAAGTTCTCTCAAGCGATGAGGCAGACAGGAGTGTGACGCATGCAACTGAAAACGGAAATCTACCATATTTCGGCAGGACTGCCGCGTGAGGTGACGTTTGCTTTTGTGTCCGATTTGCACGACGGCGACCCGACCCCTGTGCTCGATGCCATCGCGGCGCAAGACGTGGACGCCGTGCTGGTTGGAGGGGCTGTCATTCACGACCATGCGCATTACCAAAGGGGAATAGAGTTTCTTGCCAAAAGCGCTGCGCGCTATAAGACGTTTTGCTGTATCGGCAACCATGAGCGGCGCTACCGTGGCGATTTTGCGTCACTTGTGGCATCTAGCGGCGCGGTGCTGCTGGATGATGCCATGGTGGAATACGCCGGCGTTGTGATCGGCGGTCTTTCCTCCGGCTGTACCGCGGTGGATGATGCGCCGCACCGGCCTCCGCTGCTCTGGCGCTTTCAGAAGACACCGGCACCGCAGCGCGCCTTCCTCTCCCACTTTGCGGCGCAAAAGGGCTTCAAGCTGCTGCTTTGCCACCACCCGGAATATTGGGAGTGCTATATCCGCGACCTGGACGTTGATCTGACGCTGTCAGGTCATGCGCACGGCGGGCAGTGGCGTATATTCGGACGCGGCGTTTTTGCACCGGGTCAAGGGCTTTTTCCGCGCTACACATCGGGTTTGTATCATGAGCGCTTGCTCGTCAGTCGCGGTGTCGGTAATCCGCACTGTATCCCGCGCATTTGCAACAGTCCGATGGTAGCCATCATTCACATCACATAAGGAAAGAAGCTTCTCTGTGAGAGAAGCTCCTTTATCGTATAAAGTTAATTGAGAATTTCGACCGTTCGCGCCCAGTCGAAGATGTCGTCTTGGTATTCTGCGACGTTCTCGGTCAGTACGGCGAATTGTACGAGCCAAAAGGCTGTTTCGCCTTGGTAGGTGAAGGTGTAGTAGGCGTAGGTTTCGTTGGTCTGTGGGTTAGTAAAATTGTAAGTAAAGTAGGGGGTTCCGTACTCCGTTTTTTGAAGCTCCGAATCAACTGCGTTAGCTTGGAGCAGCAGCTCACCGTACTCATCAAGTGTCATGTTGGCAAGCTCGGCAGCCAAGGAGAAGGGCTCCTCCAGGGCAAATACGGCGACCTTGGGGGATCCGTAGCACAGCGTATAGCCTTCAAGCTTTTGCGGGATGAAATCGTCGGTCAGCGTGATGCTCAAGCCCTCCTCACGGAAGGCCCGGGTCTCGGCAGGACCGTCAAATATGCCGGAGGTCCATGCGAATCCAACGGCAAAGCCGATGATGAGGGCGACGATCAGAACGATCAAGCCCTTGTGCGACGCTTTTTTGCGGTTGGCAAGAACAGCCTCGTCTGTGACTCCGTCAAAAAGAAAGGCATGTCCGTTCGCGGGGTTATAGTGGTTTTTGCCGGTCAGAACAATGTCCTCGGTGCCGGCGGGAATGGGATAAAATTCGTTGCAGAAGGAGACGCTCAGACGATCGGCGATCACATAAATGCGCGTTGCCGTATCGGGAATCTCAAAGGTCACAGTTGCGCCGTTTTTCAGCTTTCCGAGCTTGCGACAGGGAAAACCGTTGATATTCAGCTCGCCTCCCATGACATCTTCAATGTAGACCTTCATGGTACCAAGGCACCCGACAAAGCTTTTGGTTCTGGTAATGGTCAAATTTCTCATGATGAAACTCTCCTTTTCTTTGGGTGTGTCAAGTGGTGAAAGCATTATAGCATAAATTGATAAAAATAGCAAGTATCAAACGAGATGATTTTGTAAACATTTTTTGAATTCTGCAAAGTATGAAGAAAAACAAGATAATATTAAAAAAAGTTAAACTTTTTTCAAAAAAGGTATTGACAAACGGGAAGAGATGTGGTATAATATCGGAGTCGTCGGCAAGAGCCGATGAAAAGTCTGCCATTCTAACGCAAAGGGTCCACCTGTTCCCATTCCGAACACAGAAGTTAAGCTTTGCAGTGCCGACAATACTTGCTTGGAGACGAGCCGGGAAGATAGGTCATGGCGGAC
>JAFTSR010000276.1 GCA_017467225.1 Clostridia bacterium
AGGGGAGGCTCGATGCCGAAAACGTTTCCTTTGTAGGAAATGATCTTGACCATCATCTCCTCCTTGACGAACTTGAAGTTCTCGCCAACCTTGTCGTGAGCGACCAGGGTCTCCTCCCAGGTCTCGGTGTCCATGAAGTGATACAGGTCACCGTCGTCATAAGAATACTGCATCTCGCGGCGCTCGATATAAGCATTCTCAAACTTGTCGGTGGGGTTGAACGTACGCTCAACGATACCACCCGTGATAACGTTCTTAATCTTGGTGCGGACAAACGCAGCACCCTTACCGGGCTTTACGTGCTGGAACTCAACAACCTGCCATGCCTGGCCGTCGCCCATGTCAAACGTAATGCCATTCTTAAAATCACCGGCTACTACCATAATAGAAAAACCTCCAAATTTTCGGTGTTAAAATATAGTTACAAATTATTATACACCATTTTTCGTTTTTTTTCAAGCCCCTTTTTGCATATTTTATCTTCTTTTTGAGAGAATTTTATATCATGCAGACAGCTTTTTTTGTTTTTCTTGCCAAAAAAGTGCAAATCCGTTGACAAAGAACAAAAAAAGGTATATAATATATCTATATATTGCCTGAAAACAGATCGTTCATACCGAAAGAGAGGTAAAGCCCATGATCCGCTCCATGACGTCCTTTGGCAGAGCAACCCTGGCAACCGAGCGCTGGGACCTTGTGGCCGAGCTGCGCAGCGTCAACAACCGATATTTTGAATGCTCCGTTCGTCTCCCCCGCGCTTTTTCGGGACTGGAGGAGCGCGTCAAGCCTTACCTGCAATCCCGAGGTATCAGCCGCGGCAAGGTGGAGCTGAGCGTCACGGCGGCCAAGAGCGCACAGGCCTCTGAGCTGCCCATCAACGACACGGCCGTGCGCACCTATCTTGACGCGTTGTACCGCCTGCGTGACGAGTACGGTCTCAAGGATGACATCTCTGTCATGCGCGTGGCCTCCAATCCTGCCATTTTCTCTGCGGAGGCAGAGGTAGCCGTTGATCTTGACGCGCTTTGGGAGGAGATCCTGCCCGTCATTGCCGAGGCGACCGACCGCTTCCTGAGCGGACGCGATGCCGAGGGAGCGCGCCTCGGCGCCGATCTGCGCGGCAAGCTTGCCCATTTGCGCGAGCTGACCGACCGCATTGAGTCGCTGTCTGAGGTCAACGTCAAGGCTTACCGCCAAAAGCTGGAGGAGCGTCTGCGGAGCGTGCTTGAGGACAAGGCGCTGGTCATGGACGAGAGCCGCATTCTGACCGAGTGCGCCATCTTTGCCGACAAGATCGCCATTGACGAGGAAATGGTGCGTCTGCGTTCCCACTTCGCCCTGTTTGAGGAAATTCTTGCCGGAAACGAGCCGGCCGGCCGCAAGCTGGACTTCCTTTTGCAGGAGATGAACCGCGAGGTCAACACCACCGGCTCCAAGTCCTGTGACAGCACCATCGCGCACTTGGTCGTTGACGCCAAGAACGAGCTGGAGAAGATCCGCGAGCAGGTGCAAAACTTAGAATAACGCCAAGTGAGGATACCCTTATGAAATTTATCAACGTGGGCTTTGGCAACATGGTTGCCGTGGACCGAGTGATCTCGATCGTCAGCCCGGATTCCGCGCCCATCAAGAGACTGGTGCAGAGCGCCAAGGATGACTGCCGTATCATCGACGTCACCTGCGGCCGTCGCGCCCGTGCTGTGATTATCACCGACTCTGAGCACGTCATTCTGTCCGCCATTCAGACCGAGACCATTGCCAACCGCCTGGACGGCAATGACACCGGCAGCGATGACGTAGACGAGGACGAGAGCGACGCGTAAGGGAGGCAGCCTATGCAGAAAAAAGGACTTATGGTGGTCGTCTCCGGCCCGGCCGGCAGCGGCAAGGGCACGGTCAACGCGCATCTTCTGGCCACCGGCGAATACGTATATTCCGTCTCAGCCACCACCCGCGCCCCGCGCCCCGGCGAGGTTGACGGTGTCAATTATCACTTTATCACCCGCGAGGAGTTTGAAGATCGTCTCGCGCACGACGGCATGCTGGAGCACACCGAATACTGCGGCAACTACTACGGCACGCCCCGCAAGGAGGCCGAGGAGGTACTGGCAAGCGGCAAGAACCTGATCCTTGAGATCGAGGTCGACGGCGCGATGCAGATCAAAAAGAAGTTCCCCGAGGCTGTTCTGATCATGCTGCTGCCGCCTACTTACGCCG
>JAFTSR010000277.1 GCA_017467225.1 Clostridia bacterium
TTCGCCGTCCTTTTTGAGGCGGCGAAAGCAAAGTCTGCAGTCTGTAACAACCGCGCGTGTTTAGCAAAAAATGCGATAGCGTTTTTTGCGTGTAACGCGCGACCACAGGGGGGACATGGGGGTTCTCCCCCATGCGCGTTTTCTTTGGTTCGTTTCTTTGACGCGTGTCAAAGAAATGAACACCACACCAATTACGGTTAGAAAGCTATGTTCGCACCCTCTAACCCCCAACCTCCCCCACCGCACAAAAAAGCTGCCTCGCTCACGCCAGACAGCTTTTTCATTTTCTTTATTCCTACCTTACTTGATCTTAAACTCCGCCACCAGCATGTAGTGATCCGAGTGATCGTTCACATTCGCATAACTGTCCACCAGCTCGTACGCCGACGAATAACAAATGTTGTCAATGCTCTTGGTGTTCCAGTCGTCCTTGGTGTACGTCTCAATCACATTGTCGTCATTATTGACTAAATCCACACCGGCAATCTCCTCCAGCTCGGAAAACGCACGCAGATTGAAATCACCCGTCAGAATGCAGCGGCTGTACTCCCACATAATGCCGTCGATCTGCGAAATCTGCCCCGCGCGGATCTTGTCATCCTCAAAAGAAAGATGCGTCGTGAAGAAATTGACCGTCTTGCCGCCAAGATCAATGGTCGCGCGTGCCAGCATGCGCTGCTCTCTGCTGCCGGACTCCAGCGGATAGCTCTCGCTCTCGGTGATCGGATACTTGGACAGAATACCAATGCCGTACTCGCCGTCCTGACCGTACGTGGGAATGTTCCCGGGCAGATCGATCGCCTTGGCGAAGTAGTAATACTCCATGCCGGTCAGCTCGGAGAGAACTTTGAGCGTGTCCAGATTCTTGGAGCGATTCGCCAGACGGTCAACCTCCTGCAGGCCGACAATGTCCAGTTCCTGCGAGGTGATGTCATTGGCCAGAACGGAAAGATCATGGCCGACGTAAGCGCCGTTTCCAATGTTGAAGGAACCTATTTTGAGTGTCATGGGTGCTTTTACCTCCTCTTTTTCGGGTTCGGGGTCCTCGGGTGTCTCGGGTGTTTCCTCCACGGGCGGCTGCTCGTCCGGCGTCGGATCATCGGGCGTCTGCACATCGGTGCAGCCTGCCAGCGGCGCGAGCATCAGGCACAGCGCCAGCAAAAGATAAAAAATGCGTTTCATGATATAGAATTACCTTTCTTTTTTGATACGCATAGCATATCATATTTTGTTACGTTTGTCAAGAGAAATTGATAAAGAGGAGAAAAACAGCGCTGCTTTCTCCTCTTTGCTGCACTTACGGAATGATCGGCAGATCCTTTTTGGCCTCGGCGATCAGATCGATGAATTTCTTGACCTGGTTGGTGACCGAAATAAGACCCTCGCGCTCGATCTTCTCAAAGTCCAGAAAGGTTCTCGCGCCGGAAACCGCGCACGCGCCGCATTTGATGAACTCCGCGGCGTTGTCGGGCGTGATGCCGCCGGAGGGGATCAGATTGACGTCGGGGAAGACCATCTTGAGGTTGGTCATGTACTTGGGGCCGCCCAGGGTACCGGGGAAGATCTTGACCATGGTTGCGCCGGCTCTCATGGCGGTGAACACCTCGGTGGCGGTAAACGCGCCGCTGAACACGGGCACGTTGTAGCGGTTGGCGACGTCGATCACGTCCTCAATGACGCAGGGGTTGACGATAATGCTGCCGCCGTGGAGAATGACCTCGCGTGCGGAGGTGGGGTCAAGCACGGTACCGGCTGCAACCAGCAGGCGGTCGCCGAAATGGTCGGAGATGGCCTCGATGGCCTCCAGCACGCCGGGCGTGGTCATGGTGACCTCAATGACGCGCGCGCCGCCGTCGTACATCGCCTGCGCGTAAGCAATGTAGTCGTCCTTCTTGTGCAGCTTGATGCAGGGCAGAATGCCGGTGCTCTTGGTGTACTGAATGACGCGTTCTTTCAGAGAAATGTCGCTTCTGTTCATGGTAGTGGTTCCTTTCTGTGTGTTTGGGGTGGATGCGAGGGAAACTTTTTGGGAAAAAGTTTCCCTCGCGCTCCCTTCAAAAACTTTGTATTAGGTTATTGGCTGAGTTTTTTGCGTTTCGTTTCTATTCCGACAAAGCAAGAGCCCATGTGGGGTCCCTGCCCCACAAGAAAGGTGCAGATGCAACTTCCCGAAGGAACAGAATGGTAGGCAGGGTATTTGCGGAGGAATCATTGGGAAATTACAGCTTGATCTTTGCGACAAGCTTTGCGCAGAAGACGCTCTCGTCGCCGAGCTTGACGCAAGGCATATGAGCGTCCTGGGGCAGGGTGATCATGAAGTCGCCGGCGCGCAGAGGGATGTTAGTGCCCTCGCCGTCCAGGTAGATCATGTCCTTTTCTTCGTTTTTATCGGTGACGGTCAGGGTATCGATGGGTGCGTAGCCGATGCACTCGCAGCCGGAGACGACGAAGTGGATATCGGCGTATTTTTCGTGGGCTTCGAAGGTGCAATCTGCTGCGTCCTTGGTCATATAGGGGCGGCATTTGACCATCACGCCGTCGCAGACGGGGAGGTCGGCTTTTTCGGTGGCGGTATCGGAATAGGTGGCGAGAAATTTGAGCGCGGCTTCGAAGCCGGCGCCGAGGCCGTAGTAATTTGCGGCGTTTTTGATGTTGTCGATGATCATGGTGGTGGTTCCTTTCGGTGGGGATGATTTAGGGAGTGCGAACAAAGATTTCTAACGGTAATTGGTTTGTTGTTCATTTTTGGCGCGCCCCAAAAATGAACCAAAAAACGCGCATGGGGGAGGACCCCCATGTCCCCCCTCTATCGCGTGCTACCGCCAAATGACTCCATCATTTGGCTAAATCGCACGCGGTTGCTGCAGAGCAAAAACTTTGCTTTCGCCGCCTCAAAAAGGACGGCGAAAACATAGGGGTGTTCTACGGGAAGAAAGGATGAACTCGGCAGGACGGCGAAAACGGGGAACGGCTGCCGGATAAGAAAACAAATTCGGTAGGGGAGGGCCTTGGTCCTCCCGCCGCTTGGACACAAAACAAACTTTTTATCAATCTTGTGGGGTAGGGGCCCCACATGGGTTCTCGATCTGCTTGGACAGAACGAGATTGCTAAAAATTTAACCAATAAACTTTTTCAAAAGTTTTTGGGGTTCCAAGGGGTCTTTTTTCAAAAAGACCCCTTGGTCGCCGAAGGCCTTTCGTTTATCTACTCACTCTACCCGAGGCGTCGCCGCCCATGAGCTTTTTGACCTCATCAAGCGTTGCGAGGTTGAAGTCGCCGGTGATGGTCTGCTTGAGGGCAGATGCGGCTGTAGCGAACTCGCAGGTATCAGCCAGCGACATGCCGTTGAGGATACCGTAGATCATGCCGGCAGCGAAGGAAGCACCGCCGCCGCCGCGATCGACCAGGTGGATATCGTACTTGCGGGAGTGATAGAACTCGTTGCCGTCGTAGATCATGGTAGACCAGCCGTTATCCGAGGCGGAGATGCTTTCGCGCAGCGTCGAGCCGATATACTTGAAGCCGAAGCGCGCCTTGAGCTGGCGGAAGACCTCCTTGTAGGCCTCGATGTCCAGCTGTCCCTTGGTGATGTCGGTATTTTCGGGCTTGAAGCCGAGCACCTTCTCCGCGTCCTCCTCGTTGCCGATGCAGACGTCGACGTACTGCATCAGGGGGATCATGACGCTCTGTGCGCGCTCGGGCGACCACAGCTTGCTGCGGTAGTTGAGGTCAACGCTGACGGTCACGCCGTGTTTCTTGGCGGCCTTCATGGCGTGCTCAACCAGCACGGCGGCGCGCTCGGAGATGGCAGGGGTGATGCCGGCGACGTGGAACCAGTCGGCATCGGAGAAAATGCCGTCCCAGTCGAACTCGTCGGGCGTTGCCTCGGAGATGGCGGAGTGCTTGCGGTCGTACAGGACGTTAGAGGCGCGGACGGAGGCGCCGTTTTCGTAGAAGTTGAGGCCAAGGCGTTCGCCGCCGCGGACGATGTAGTTGGTATCGACGCCCTGCTCGCGGAGCTTACCCAGGGCGGTCTGACCCAGAGGGTTTAAGGGGAGCTTGGTGACGTAGCGAGCGTCCAGGCCAAAGCGGGCGAGGGAAACCGCGACGATGGACTCGTCGCCGCCGTAGTGGGCTTCAAATTCGGTGGCTTGCTCGAAGCGGAGGTTGTTTTTGGGCATGAAACGGATCATCATTTCGCCCATGGTGACTACTCTCATGGTGGAACTCCTTTAAGTGGTGGATTTAGATTGTGCGAACAAAGATTTTTAACTGTAAAAGGGTTGTTGTTCATTTCTTTGGCACACGCCAAAGAAACGAACCAAAGAAAACGTGCATGGGGGAGAACCCCCATATCCCCCCGTCTTCGCGTGCGACAAACAAAAATGCTCCGCATTTTTGCTCAAACGCACGCGGTTTGAGCCGAGTGAAGACTTTGCTTTCGCCGCCTCAAAAAGGACGGCGAAAACATAGGGGTATTCTACGGGAAGAAGGGAGTTTTCCTTGTAGGGGCGACCATTGGTCGTCCGCTCCAAAGCGAAACATTTTTTACATCTGTCATGTGGGGGCGGGGCCCCACATGGGTTCTTGCTCCGTTCATACAGAACAGAACCGCTAAAAATTCATTCTGAAATTTTTATTAAAAGTTTTTGGGGTTCCAAGGGGTATTTTTTCAAAAATACCCCTTGGTCGCCGAAGGCCTTTCGTCAGGTCTTCCCGTAGCCGTACAGGAAGTAATCTCTGCCGCGCTTGACGTTTTCGTCGGAGATGGTGACGATACCGCCGGCTGCGAGGAGGTGGAGATACATTTTGCAGGTTTTCTCGACGACCTGGCAGCAGACACGCGCCTGGGCAAGGGTCTCGCCCATGCAGACGGGTCCGTGGTTGCGAATGAGGACGGCGTTGGTGTGATCTACCGAGGCAGAGACCACCTCGCCCAGCTTTTCGTGCATATCGGAGGGCACGAATTCAGAGGAGAGCGGGATGGCGCCGCCGAGCAGCTGGCACATCTCCTCGGAGATGACCGGTACACCCTCATTTCGCGCCGCCGCTGCCATGGCGTAGGGCGAGTGCATGTGGATGATGGCACTCACGTCCGGGCGCTTGTTCATAATGCCGCGGTGAATGTTGCGCTCGCTGGTGGACAGCCGGGTGCCTGACACCTGCGTGCCGTCCGGCGCGATGACCACCAAGTCCTCGGGAACCATGGTGTCGTAGTCCACCTTGGAGGGTGTGATCAGAATGTTTCCGTCGTCAAGGCGTACGCTGATGTTTCCCCAGGTCGAGAACACCAAGCCCTGCGATTTCAGCCAAAGGCAGGTGTCGATCACCTCTTGGCGCAGCTCAATACAGTCGTTCATGTATGTGATCCTTTTTTTGGCGAGGGAAAACTTTTGTGAACAAAAGTTTTCCCTCGCGCTCCCTTTCAAAAAACTTTTTTATTATTTGTAAAATTTGTAACGGTTCTGTTCTGCATATGCAGAGCGATGTGCCGTAGATATATCTGCAGCGATTTGTTGTGCGATAGAGCGTTGCGAGATCCATTCGACTCCGCGCGCTGCGCCGCGCTCCGCTCAGGATGACGCAAGGGAAAGAACGCCGTATATCTTGGCAACATTTCTTTCGTTTTCGCCATTCTTTTAACGACGGCGGGAGGGAATATTTCGGCTACGCCGAAATCGCTCCGCCCTACGGGATTAAATGTTCTTCCTGTAGAACTCCCTATGTTTTCGCCGTTTTTTTGAAACGGCGAAAGCAAAGTTTTGCTGCGCAGCGACCGCGTGCGTCTGAGCAAAAACACGGAGTGTTTTTGTGTGTAGCACGCGAAGACGGCAGGGATATGTAAGGGGTGCAACCCCTTACAAACGTTTTCTTTCGTCCATTTCTTTGGCGTTTACCAAAGAAATGGACAATGAACTAATTTAAGACAGAAAACTATGTTCGCACAACCTCACGCCTTGCTCAATCGCACAAATTCTCCCGATACGCCGGATTGAGAATGGTCTTGACCTCTCTGCCCGCGAAGAAATCCGCCACGTTCTTTGCCGCCATCATGCCGGCCTTCTCGTGGCTTTCGATGGTGCAGGCGCCGGAGTGCGGCAGAAGCACCGTGTTCTTGGCCGTCAGAAGGGGATTGTCGGGCGCGGGAGGTTCGGGCGAGAAGACGTCCATGCCGGCACCGGCAATCACTCCATTATTCAGCGCGTCCGCCAGATCCTTGGCAACGACCAGTGCGCCGCGCGCCGTGTTGACCAGAATGGCGTTCTTTTTCATGCCGGACAGAAATTCCTTGTTGATCATGCCGTTGGTCTCGGGCGTTGAGGGCACGTGCAGACTGATGACGTCCGAGACGCGACGGATGGTGTCAATGTCCGCATATTCTACGTTCAGCTTGGCAGCCGCCTCGGCATCCCAGCGAATATCGTAGGCGAGAATGCGGCAGTCAAAGCCGGAAAGCATTTTAGCCAGCGCCTTGGAAATATCGCCAAAGCCGATGATGCCTACCGTCTTGCCCTCCAGCTGCGTGCCGGTGCGACTCTCAAAGAAGCGGCTCCAGTCTCCTGCGCGCACCTCGTCGTCGGCGGGGAGAATGTTGCGGATCAGCGTCAGAATGATGCCCATGGCGCACTCGGCCACGGCGGTGGACAGCGAGCCGGCCGCGTTGCAGACGGCAATGCCGTTCTCGGCTGCCGCTACCTTGTCGATCTCGTCGGTGCCGACGCCGTAACGGGAAAGCAGCTTGAGGTCGCCGCGCAGCGACTCGAAAACGATGGCAGGGAACTTCTCACCCGCCGAAATGATAGCGTTGTAGCCGCGCAGAGCGTCGATCCACTCCGAGGCGTTGCGTGTGGGCATGTACAAAAGGTCAGCCGTGTGACCCTCGGACTCCAAAAACGCCTTGATGCGCTCACGGATGAGAAGCGGCTGCTGCTTGCCGATAATAGCAATTTTACTCATGTCACTTATTCCTCGCTTTCGCTGATCCTGACCGCGATCTTGACGGCATCGGGATAATTTTTGCGGACAAAGCCGGGTAGGCAGTCGTCAAAGGGCAGCTCGTCGGTGATGATGGGCAGCAAATCCGGCTTGTGCTGTGCCAGAATGCGCAGAGCACCGACCATGTTGTCCATCTCGCCCATGACGCCAAAGAGATGCAGCGCCTTGGAGACGATGGCGTCCACGTTGACGTCGTTTTCTTAGTTGGCGTAGAAGCCGATTAGGGCGACGTTGGCACGGAAGGCGGCCAGGTCAATGGCCTGCTTGAAGGTCTCGGGCGCACCCGAGCACTCCAGCACGCAGTCAGCACCCAGGCCGTCCGTCAGCTGCATCAGCGCGGCGTGTGCGTCGCATGTGTGGACGTTGATGGTTGTCGCACCCAGCGCCTCGGCTGCGGCCAGCTTTTTGTCGTTGCGTCCGATCATGACCACGCGACCGGCACCCAGGCATTTGGCCAGCACGACGGCGGCCATGCCGATACAGCCGGTGCCGATGATGGCGACGGTTGAGGCAGGCGTGATATTCATGCGCTTGATGCCGCCGTAGGCGACCGAAAGCGGCTCGGCGAGCGAGGCGGCCTTGAGCGAGATGCCGTCGGGAATTTTATGCAGATGATGCGCGGGGATCAGATAGTATTCGCAAAAGGCGCCGTCATAAACGGGGTCAATGGTGCCGACGTTGAGCATATGGTGGCAATGTGCGTAGTCGCCGGCCACGCAAGCGGAGCAATTTCCGCAGGTGACGGCGTTATCGCCGACCACGCGGTCGCCGCAGGCAAAGCCGGTGACGCCGTCGCCGATCTTCTCGACCACGCCAGACCACTCGTGGCCAAGGCGCAATGGGTAGGTGACCTGTCCGTTTTCGACAAAGCTGCAGTCGGAGGAGAAGAGGTCCTGATCGGTGCCGCAGATGCCGCAATAGGCGATTTTGACCAGCACGGTGCCGGGCTGGGGATCGGGGATGGGCAGGGTGGTGAGTCGTGCCTTGCCGAAGCCATCGGCGAGGAGGACTTTCATTTGGGTGTTCATGGGATGGTGTACCTCGTTGGATAATAATAGACGTGGGGATTTAGGGGGTGCGAGAAAACCTTGCTGCAAATAGAAAAATTTATTGAAGCTTTTGTCTGTCTTGTAGGGACAGGCGGCATTCGCTTGCGAATGAGCTCGACATGTCCGTTGGTTGCGCGAGGTTTAGGCTGAATTAAGATGGTGCGAACATAACTTTCTAACCTTTATAGGCTTATTGTTCATTTCTTTGACGCACGTCAAAGAAACGAACCAAAGAAAACGTGCATGGGGGAGGACCCCCATGTCCCCCCGTGGTCGCGTGCTACACACAAAAAATGCTATCGCATTTTTTGCTCAGACGCACGCGGCTGTTACATTGTGGAAACTTTGCTTTCGCCGCCTCAAAGAGGACGGCGAAAACTGCGGGGTTTTATACGGGAAGAAGCGATTTTTTCTTGTAGGGGCGCGCATTGCGCGTCCGCTCCAACGCAAAACAATCTTTATATCGATCTTGTGGGGTAGCGAAGCGGCGCGAGGGGAGTGAATGACACGCCGGAGGCAAACAAATTAGTCACGTTCAAATGGGGTCTGGGCCCCATGAATACGTTGAAA
>JAFTSR010000278.1 GCA_017467225.1 Clostridia bacterium
CTTTGTGCAGGGAGAGCACTTTACTTAACACCCAGATCAACCATTCTCTTTTCCAAAAGTTTTTGAAAAGGGGGCGCGAGGAGGAATGAGTTTGGCGGTCACGCCGCTTTGCCGCGCAAAGCATCGTGATGACGGCGTTTAGCCGTCAAGACAAACTCAAAGGAGGTAACCGGCCAAAGTCGGTTGCCTCCAGCTTTTTCTTCAAAAAAGTTCCCCCTCGCATAACATATTCCTCACTTCCCCACTCTCAGCGCGGCGACCTTGTTGGCGTCCGGTGTCACATAGGCTGTCCAGTTGGTGTGATAGATGACAAGACCGGGCTTACCCTGCGCCGGCTTTTTGACGTTGCGCACCTTGGTATAATCCACCGCCACGTTCTGTCCGCCTGCGGATTTGGAATACTGCGCAGCGATCTCGGCGGCCTGGGTGAAATCGATCTCGGGCGGCTCCTGCCCGTTGCAGACCAGAACGACGTGCGAACCCGGCACGTCCTTGGCATGAAACCAATAATCGTTGCGATCAGCCAGCTTGTGCGTGATATGCTCGTTTTGCACGTTGTTCTTGCCGCACAGAACGGTATAGCCATTCTCGGTCATAAAGCGCATGATCTTGGGAGCCGTCGCCTTTTTGGCCGTATAATTCTTCATACGGGAGGCATAGCCGCTGCGGTACAGCTCCTCGCGAATCTCAGACAGATCGGCGTCTGTCTCGGCGTGGGTCAGCGCGTCGAACACGCTGTAAATATAGACCAGCTCACGCTCGCCGATCTCAATCTGACGGGTCAGCTCGATCTTGGCAGTCTTGCTCTTGTTGTACTTTTTGAAATATCGCTGGGCGTTGGCAGCAGGAGTCAGGCGCTCATCCAGCTGGACGGTGCACTCGCCAAAGGTGCCGTCGGCCTCGTGATAATCCTCGTAGTCAGTCAGGGTGGCCGACTTCATGCCGCGCTCCAGAAGATACATATTGGCGGTGATCAGATCTCCCGCCTTTTTGTATTCCACCGCGCGTTCGCAGTCGATCAGCTCCCCTCGCTGGGCATCCAGCTTTTTGTGAATGCGCGCCTCGGCAGCCGTCAGAATGCGCAGCACGTCGCCTGCACGCTGGCGCACGCGGTTCTCGCGGTCACGCGTGGCAAAGAATTGATCCATGACCTCGCTTGCCGCGCCGTCCACACGCTGCCAGGCCGCGCCGTATTGGGTCAGCGGCAAAAAGGCGTACTCCACCGGCTTGTCGCCGTCCATCATGACGCAGGGCGAAAACTCACCGTTTCTGACAATGTCCATAACCGAGGCGAAATGGCTCCAGAGCAGGCTGAAATCGCACTGTCGCAGCGTGCTTTCGGTACTGCCCGAGGCACGGTAAACGATCTCGCGCGCCACCGTTGCGGACAGACCGCAAAAAGCGCCGGTCAGCCATTTGGCGGCCTCGCGGTCGCCGGGTGCGTCCTCCCAAAGCGAGGTAAAGGCGGTCTTATCTGCCGCGGTCGGGTCGATTTTCTCCGTCTGTGGCGGCGGCAGCTCGTAGCTCATGCCAGGCAGTACCTGGCGGCGCGAGCTGGTGGTAAAATCGACCGGACGCAGCACGGCGATAATCTTGTCGTTTTCATCGGTGAAGATCAGATTGCTGTAACGTCCCATGACCTCGGCGATCAGGTGGCGCTGTGCAAGAAAGCCCATTTCATCCCGTGTCTGGAAGGTCAGACGGGCGACTCTCTCAAAGCCGAGCTGCTCGACCGAGAGCAGATGTGCACCCGACAGGTGCTTGCGCAGCAGCATGCAGAACATGGGAGGGCTGGCGGGATTTTCGCGCGTGACGGTGGAAAATCCGATACGCGGTGTGTTGGAGCCGGCGTCGATCAAAAGGCGCCGACCGCCATCAAACGAGCGCATCTGCAAGACAATCTGATCCTTTTCGGGTTGCGTGATCTTCTCAATGCGCGCGCCCTTGGCAAATTCGTGTATTTCCGCGATGGCGGCCGCCATCATACCGGCATCATACGCCATTGTGCTCGCCTCCCTTTTCATACTCGTCAAATGCAGCAAGGAGCGGATGAAAATCAGGGAGAATGACATCCGGGCGGTCAGCCTCCTCCGCTTCCAGAGCTGTTTGCTCACTCGTCTCACCTGTCAGCATCAGCACCGCCGTCACGCCACCGCGCTTGCCAAAGGCAATGTCTGTGTACAGGCGATCGCCGAACATGCACATATCCTTTGCACCGCAGCCGACACGCGCCGCAATGGCAGCAATCGCACCGCCGTAGGGCTTGCCGAAGTAGGTGGGCTCAACGCCGGTGGAGGCGGTGACAGCCGCAGCGATGGCACCGCTGTCAGGGATAAAGCCGTCCTCGGTGGGACAGTTGAAATCGGGGTGCGTGCAAAGATATTCCGCGCCGCGACGAATGCAACGGCAGGCAGCGTCCAGCTTTTCGTAGGTCAGCGTCAGATCAAAGCTGGTAACGACAATGTCGGCCCGTGGCGTATCGTGCGGCAAAAGCTCGATGCCCGCCGCGCGAAACTGTGCCTCAAGGTCGGGCGTGCCCATCAGATAGACCGACTTCCCTTTTCTCTCGCGCAAAAGAAAGTCCACCGTCACCTCACCGGCGGTCAGAATTTCATCAGGCTTGGGAGCAAAGCCCAGGCGGGTCAGTCTCTCGACGTAGCGCACGGGAGAACGGCTGGCGTTGTTGGTATAGAAAATGATCTTCTTTCCCATCTCGCGCAAGCGAAAGATCAGCTCCTTCGCCTCTGGAAAGACACGGTCACCAAGATAGATCGTACCGTCCATATCAAAAATAAAGCATTTTTTGCTGCAAATGCTCTGCAAAATCGTTTTTTCCATGATTTTTTCCTTTACCGAAAATTTTCTGCTTATATTATACTCATAAACTTGCATTTTTGTCAAGAGTATGTTATAATAAAAGTTAAGTTGAGTAAAAACATCTGTTTTCGACGCTAACAAAAATGATTTGGAGCACAACACAACCTTATGATTGCCTGGATTACCAACCTTGAACCCCGCGTCTTGATCGCCAACTGCGTCGGTATCTTCGGTGTTTTGGCCTGCATTATGATTTTTCAGCAGACCGAGCGCAAAAAGCTGCTCACCTGGAAGCTGATTGCAGACAGCATCTGGACGGTGCAATATCTTATTCTCGGTGCCTTCAGCGGTGCCGGTGTCACGCTGATCGCCGTGGTGCGCAGCATCATTTTCTTGCGCATTGACCCCAAGAAGGGCAAGGGCATAGGCTGGCTGGTCGGCTTTTTGACTGTATCGGCCATCGTTGCCGCACTCACCTGGAAGAGCTGGTGGAACATTTTCTCGCTGACAGGCTCGGTGCTTGGTATCACCAGCTTCTGGATCGGCAAACCGCGCGTCAGTCGCGCGCTCTCCTTCCCCATCTCCACTGCCATGCTGATTTATGATTTTTCAACCATGGCTTACATGGGCATGCTCAACGAAGCCCTGAGTATGGTTTCCTCGATTATCGGCATTTTCCGCCACGACATCCCCGCCCGTCGCGCCAAGGCGGCGGCAGAAAAGGAGGCAAGCTTATGAAGCAAACCGTTATCGGCATTGACGTCGGCGGCAGCACGACCAAGATCGTCGGCTTCCGTTACGGCAATAGCCAAAATCCACAGTTGATCCAACCCTTATTCGTCCGTGCAACCGACCCTGTTACCGCCATGTACGGTGCGTTTGGTCGCTTTACCACCGAAAACGGCATCGCACTTTCCGACGTGGATTGCATTATGACCACCGGCGTGGGCTCGTCCTTTATGCAGCAGCCCATCTACGGACTCAAATGTCATACCGTTCCCGAATTTTCCAGCATCGGACGAGGCGGCCTGTATCTGTCCGGTCTGTCCGAGGCTATTGTTGTCAGCATGGGTACGGGTACGGCCATCGTGCATGCCAAGGCGCTGACCGGCGAGGACGGACTGCCGTTGGTTGACAGTGAGCACGACACCGAGATCGAATATCTGGGCGGTACGGGCGTTGGCGGCGGTACCATGCTTGGGTTGACCAAGCTGCTCACCGGCGTGGGCACCATCGAACATATCGAGCAGCTTTGCCAAAGCGGCAATCTGGCAAACATCGACCTGCGCGTCGGTGATATTTCCAAGAAATCCTTCCGCGAGATGAGCGACAATCTGACGGCCTCCAACTTCGGTCGTGTCAGCGATCTGGCTACCCACAGCGACCTGGCTCTGGGTGTTGCCAATCTGGTTGCCGAGACCATCGCCATGATGTCTATTTTTGCGGCACGCTCGTTTGACGTACACGACATCGTGCTGATTGGCAATCTGTCCTCCATCACACCGGTACGCCGGGTGTTTGAAAGCCTGGGATCTTCCTTTGACGTCAATTTCGTTATTCCCGAAAATTCTCAATTCGGAACAGTTATCGGTGCAGCGCTGCACCGGGCGTAAGATAAAAAATTAAGTGAGGTAATCATCATGGAAAACAAAAAAGTCAAGGTAGCCGTCATCGGCTGCGGTACCATTGCAAACTCCGCGCACATTCCCTCCTACAAAAACAATCCCGACGTAGAGATCGCATACGTCTGCGACATCATCCCCGAGCGCGCTGACGCTGCTGTTGAAAAATACGGCTGCGGCAAGGCGGTCTACGACTACAAAGAGGTCCTGGCCGATCCCGAGGTCGAGGCTATTTCGGTTTGTACGCCCAACTTCATGCATCCGATCATCACCATCGATGCACTGCGCGCCGGCAAGCACGTGCTTTGCGAGAAGCCTGCAGCACGCACCTATGCTGAGGCGCTGGAGATGCAGAAGGTACAGCACGAGACGGGAAAGACGCTCAACATCGGCGTGGTCAATCGCTTCAACACTGCTGTCAATATGATCCGTGAGAAGATCGCAGCAGGTGAGCTTGGCGAGGTTTATCACATTTACGTATCCTTCCGCGCACAGCGCTCTATCCCGGGTCTGGGCGGCGCGTTTACCACCAAGGCGATCGCCGGCGGCGGCGCGCTCATTGACTGGGGTGTACACTATCTCGATATCGTGATGTACTGCACGGGCGATCCCAAGCCCCTGACCGTTTCGGGCAAGGCGTTCTGCAAGCTGGGCGTGGATATGCCCAACTACGTCTACGAGGGCATGTGGTCCGAGAACACCAAGGATCTGAACGGCACGTACGACGTTGACGACAGCGTCACCGGCTTTGTTCGCACCGAGGGTCCCACCATCACCTTCAACGGCGCGTGGGCACAGAACATCGGCCCCAGAGACGCATACATCGACTTCCTGGGCGACAAGGCGGGCATCCGCCTGCAGTACGGCGGCAATTTTACCGTCTACGGCACCAAGGACGGTAAGCTGTGGCAGGAAACGCCCGAATACGCCAGCGTCAACATGTTCCAGAACGAAATCGACAGCTTTGTCCGCTGCGTCCGCACGGGCGAGAAACTGCCCTCTCATATCGACAACGTCGTCATCACCGCCCGTCTGATGCAGGCCGTCTACGACTCCTCCGAGCAAAACAAAGAAATCACGCTGGAGTGGTAAGTTGAATATAAAAGGCGAGGGGGAACTTTTGTGTACAAAAGTTCCCCCTCGCGCTCCCCTTCAAAAAACTTTACCCCAAATTTTATCAAAGTTTTTGAAAGTTCCAAGAAAACTTTTTTCAAAAAGTTTTCTTGGCGGGGCTTGGGGCGGAGCCCCAACTTCCCTTTATACACTTCGAGGCTCCCGCTGTCGGCGGGAGCCTCGTTTTTTGACTTAATTTGCAAGTGCAAGAATTGCGGACAGATCGAGCGCATACACGCCGGTCTTGTCTGACAGACGCACGTAGGTCAAGCCGTCCTCGGTCGTATTGCCCAGATACAGCGTGTAGACCGTCTGCAGCTCGGTCGAGTTGGTCGTGCCGGTCGTGGCATCCTCGTAGGTCTTGGTGTAGGTGTAGTGCACCGCCAGCATGCGGTCACTTCCGCTCTCCACACCAAACTCCGCATAGCGCGCCGGATCAAAGGTCAGCGCGTCGTTCAGATTCCAGCCCATCATAGCCTCAACCAGCGCGTCGCTCTCCTCTTGGGACAGCGGCACGTTCTGCTCCTCGCCGTACAGCACCAGCACCTTATCCTCCGCCGCAGCGGTATCGTCAGTCGGATGTTCATAAACGTACGTCCAGCTTTCCTCGTTCAGCTGCAAGCGGAAGCCCATCAGCTGCGTCTTGGTGTAGCTTGGCAGCTTGTCGTCCTCGATCATAACGGCAGGCGTGGTCGCGAAATAGGGCGGAATTCCTGCTGAGATCATATATACGGTCGACGGATCGCTGCTCAGCGCACAGTAGGTCATATAGTTGAATGCGTTGGTCTTACCGATGAGCAGTCCCGTCTGTGAGCCGTCTGCCAGCGTGAAGGACAAGCGCACCGCGTCCTCGCCAAGGCCGTAGTCATTTCGCATAGAAGCGTCCACGTTTTCGTATTTGTACGTTGAGGTCAGCTCCATTACGGCGTTGATCATCAGCGTCATGCGCGCGTTGCTGATCGGCAGGGTAGGATCGCCTTCCCATACCCAGCGCGTCTTATCCGCAGACAGCGTAAAGGCGTACTCCTCTCCCTCATTGGTGTAGGAAAAGGCCATCAGATCACTTGCGTTCAGCGAAAAGAAGATCTCCGCCCGGGCGCTCGGCTGCTCCAGCTCGGACAGATTGGACTCGGGCTGCTCCCGGTCACCGCCGAGCGAGGTCACTGCCACGTACAGCGCGATCAGCATCGCCAGCACGCCCAGAAGCAACAGCATTTTTTTACTTTTTGTCACGTTTTTGTCCTTTCGTCAGCGTCTGCGGCGGCGAATCCAGACGACAATACCGGCAATCACCAGCACCAAGGGCAGCGCGATAATGGTCACGCCTCCCAGTGTCAGCGCGGCATTGAGCGACACGCTCAGCGGTGCCGTCGTGATATCCAGCGCCTCGATGGCGGTCAGCGTGGAAGCGTAGCCGTCGTTGAGGTAGTTGGTAGCCATGGCGAAATAGTAGGTCGCACCCTTGCCGTACGCGGCTGCGGTGCTGTCGCTGAAGGCATCCAGCGAAGCAAACCACACCACCTTGGAGCCGGTCGTGCTGTTTTCCAGCGCAACACCGGTGGCAACCTTACCCCAGTCGGTTTCCTTGCCGTCCGCAGCTACCGTATAAGCGTCGGTGGCGCTGAACAGCGTTGTCGCCGTCACACCCTCAGGCAGCGTGGCATCCAGCAGAATACCGTGCGCGTGCGGCATGACCATCACGTAAGAATTTTCGCTCTGCGTGACACCGTAGGTGATCACGTGCTGAGAATTGACCGCAGGGATCAGATTCTGCGGTGCGCCAACGTATCTGTTGGCATTGCCCTCGTACAGCATGCCACCCGTGGTGGGATGCGCACCCAGCGTCGCCATGACGCTCATCAGATTGGGCATGTCGGCGTTGGCAGGCGTGCTGACCAGGATCAGATTACCGCCGTCCGCGATATAGTCGATCAGCGCCTTGGCCGTATCGGCAGTCAGGTCGCTTTGCGGTGCATTGATGATGATACAGGAGGCCAGCTCGGGAATGGTATCACCTGCCTGCAGCACCAGCTGCTCGCACTCCAGAAGCACCATATCAAACATTTCAACAATGCTCTGCGACAGCGCACCCTCGCCGTTGCCGCTAAGCTGATACACGTGCGGAATGTTCTCGGTCGCCACGTACTCAATGGCGGAGGTCACGGCGGACTCGCCGCCGAAATAGTAGGTGGCCTTACTCAGATCCATGCCATACTGCGCAGCCTGCTGCAAAAGCGCCGTATTGGACATCAGCGAATTATACTGGTCAACCGTGTAGGTGTAATTGAGATCCTCCACGTACACGTAATTGAGGCCGGTGATATCCACTACGGTATAGCGCAGATCGCTCTCGACGATCAGATAATTGCCGGAGGACGTGATCTTGCTGTACTGATCAAGAACGGTGGGATTGGCCACAGGGTCAAGCGTCTTGATGCGAACGTGGCTGCTCAGCGCGGTATAGCGCTCCAGGAAGGTCCGCAGCGTCGGTGTCATCATGCCACCCTCGGCAATATAGATGAGATTGACGTCGCGGTCAATGCTGCCGACGTATTTCTCGGTGGTTGCGCTGATGCGGTAAAGATCGGTCGCCGTGGTGTCCAGCTTGGTCAGCGTGGAGGGCAGCGTGCCCACCAGGAGATTGACCACGATCAGAACAGCCAGCACGATCAGCGTCATGGCCAGCGTATAAGAGCCGGCACGCGTCGTTCTGTTCAGTCCCAGCAGAGAAGAAATGCCGCCTGCTTTTTTATTTTCATTTTGATTCATTGCAATTATCCTCCTTTAACGTCAGGACCAACGCTTTTTCTCCAGCACCTGGTAGGTCAGGTAGAGGAAAAAGGCGATAAAGGACAGATCGTAGACAACGGTGCCCACGTCGAAAATGCCGTAGCTGAAGGCGGTGAAGCGACCGAAGAGCGACATACCCGAGATCAGCTGATAGAACAAGCCCTCATACAAAGAGGCATTGACGGCATAGAGAACGATCATCGCGCCGATGACCACAGCCGCCACGATTCCCGTCAGGCGCAGATTTTTGGTCAGAACGCCAAGCAGCACCAGGACCAGCGCCGCCAGCACCAGCAGTGCGATCAACGACGGCAGCGCACCCGAGGGAACGATCATAGCAAGGCTGTCCATCAGGTTCAGCAGCAGCACGCCACCCACACCGATGACGGCTGCGATGATCTGACTCTCGGTCAGAGAGGACAGGAACATGCAAAGCGCCAAAAGTGCCGAGCCAAGAAGGAAGAAGGCGATCAGAGAGCAGTAAGCTGCGGCAAGATGAACCGTACCGAACAGGCACAGAACGAGAGGATAAACAGCAATAATGCCGCAAGCCACGCCAAAGACGGCAACCATGGCCAGATACTTTCCAAGCACCACCTGCCAAAGCGGCAGCGGCAAGGAATACAGCAGCTGATCTACGCGGCTGCGCTTGTCCTCAGCGAGCGAACGCATGGCAAGCACCGGCACGGCGAAGATCAGAACGATCTGCAAATTGGCCAGCGAATATTCAAAGTTGGGAGACTGGCTGATCAGGTTGTCAGCGGTATAAAAGATACCCTCAAACAGCACGACCATGGCGATAAACAAGGGACCGGTCACGTTGCGCATGTACGAGGAAAACTCACGCTTGAAAATGGCACTCATCTCTCATCCTCCTCTCCGTCGGACACCTCTGCGTCCTCAGCAACGTCCGTATCAACGTCCTCGCTCACGTCAAGGTCATCGTCGTCCTCGACCGGCTCGAAATCCACCACGGTTTCATTGACGGCACCCGTCTCCGTACCCGTAAGGGACAGGAAAATTTTTTCAAGCGACTGCTCCTCCAGCTCCATGGTCAGAACGGCGTACTTACGCTCGGCCATGGCGAAGAAGATGGCATCGCGCAGCTCGTCCGCGCTGACGGCAACCTCCAGCGCAACCTGATCCGCGGCAGGCGCGGCCAGCACACGGATCTCTCCCACGCCGTCGATCTGCGAGAGCACGTCGCGCACACCAGCCTCGTCGCCGCGAACGACCAGACGCAAAAGCTTGCTCTGTCCGAGCATCTGCTGCAGCTCGTCCTGCGTACCTGATGCGACCAGCTGACCGTCCGAAATGACAAGAATTTCGTCGCAGATCTCGCTGATCTCCGAGAGAATATGGCTGGAGATGATGACCGTGCGGCTCTGTCCCAGATGGCGGATCAGATCGCGGATATCGATGATCTGCTTGGGGTCAAGACCGACCGTCGGCTCGTCCAGAATGATAATCTCAGGGTTACCGAGCATCGCCTGCGCAATGCCGACTCGCTGCTTATATCCCTTGGAGAGGTTGCGAATCAGGCGGTTTTTCATATCGTCAATGCGGGTCAGCTCCATGACCTCCTGTACCTGACGGGCAATGCGTCCCTGCGGCACGCCCTTGGCACCTGCCACAAAGGTCAGATACTCCAGGGGAGTCATCTCGGTGTAAAGAGGCGGCTGCTCCGGCAGATAGCCGATGCACTTCTTGGCCTCAACGGGATTTTCGTAAATATCAAATCCGTTGATGTTGACCGTACCGGCGCTGGGTGCCAGACAACCGGTCATCATGTTCATGGTGGTGGATTTTCCCGCGCCGTTCGGGCCGAGCAATCCGTAAATTTTTCCGTTGATGATCTTAAAATTCAGATCCTTGACGGCGTAATGATCGCCGTAGCGCTTGGTCAGATTTTTGACCTCAATCAAAACAATCCCTCCGTTCATTTTCGAGTTTGCGGTACATCTCGGCGGATGCCCACATCAAGCCATGATAATAATACACGCAAGTTGTGTCATGAATTTGAAGTATTTATGAACGTTTCATGTTTTTTGTTCATATTTTATGATTTTTTTGGGACATACCCTCCCGCATTTGCAAAATAGCGGATTTTTTGTGAGCGAAGCGGCAAATTTCGCGTATTTTTTCAGCGCACAGGCGGTATGATAGAGAAAGTGAAGCAAAACACCCCGTTGAGTGCATGTATTTGTGAAAAACGTAAAAAAATTTGTGGAATGTGTACAAATTGTGTACATACACCTTGATTTATCGAATGAAAAGTGGTATAATGGCGATATAAATATATATATATATTCGCTTATTTTGTACCGTTTTGAAAGGAAGGAACCCTCTCGCATGAAGCAAGCACAGCATCTCTCCGCTGACCGCACCGACCCGTTGGCACCTTATCTGTTTCATCAAGGCACCAACTATCACGCCTATCGCTATCTGGGCATGCACCGCTTACCCGAGGGTGTTGTCTTCCGCGTCTGGGCACCCAACGCGAGCGCTGTCAGTGTTGTCGGCGATTTTTGCGACTGGGACGTCGGCATTCCCATGCAGCGCATCACCGAGGGCGGCATCTGGGAGCTGGCGCTGAGTGCTGTCGATCCACAGCCCGGGCAGGCCTACAAATATCGCATCCACAACGGCTGGCGCACACTTCTCAAATCCGACCCATACGCGACGGCAGCCGAGTGCCCACCGGCCACAGCCTCCGTCATCCCCGATGACACGCCCTACCTCTGGCGCGACGAGGGGTGGCTACGCTATCGCGCGCGCACCATGGGACAGGGCGATTTTTACCGTCAGCCGATCAATATCTACGAGCTGCATCCGCTCTCCTGGCGTCGGCACGAGGACGGCACCTACCTGCCCTGGCGTGAGCTGGCGGAGGAGCTGGCTCCCTATGTCAAGCGCATGGGATATACCCACGTGGAGCTGATGCCGATCATGGAGCATCCTTACGAAGGCTCCTGGGGATATCAGGTCTGCTCCTATTTCGCACCCACCGCCCGTCTGGGCTCGCCGAACGACTTCCGCACCTTTGTGGATATCATGCACGAGGCCGGCATCGGCGTTATTCTGGACTGGGTTCCCGCGCACTTCCCCAAGGACGCGCACGGGCTTTATGAGTTCGACGGGCAACCGCTGTACGAATATCAGGGCGAGGACCGCAAGGAGCACAGCGGCTGGGGTACCCGCTGCTTTGACGTCGGACGGCAGGAGGTGCAGTCCTTCCTGATCTCCAGCGCATCCTACTGGATTGAGGAGTTTCACGCCGACGGCCTGCGCGTGGATGCCGTGGCATCCATGCTGTATCTGGACTACGACCGCGAGCCGGGCAAATGGTCGCCCAACATCTACGGTAACAACCGCAATCTGGAGGCGATCGCCTTTTTCCAAAAGCTCAACGCCCATCTGCACGGTGCGTATCCCGACGTACTGACCATCGCGGAGGAGTCGGGAGACTTTGGCGGCGTAACGAGCAGCACCGACGGCGGTCTGGGCTTCTCGATGAAGTGGAACATGGGCTGGATGAACGACACGCTCTCCTATGCAGAGCTTGATCCCATCTACCGCCGCTACCATCACAACAAGACCACCTTCTCGCTGACCTACAGCTTCAACGAAAAATACGTGCTCCCCATCTCACACGACGAGGTGGTGCACGGAAAGAAATCCTTCCTTGACCGGATGCCCGGCACGTACGAGCAAAAGTTCGCCGGTCAGCGCGTCTTTTACGCCTGGCAGATGACACACCCGGGCAAAAAGCTGACCTTCATGTCCTCGGAGATCGGGCAGTTCCGTGAGTGGGACTACGCCGGCAGCGTCGAATGGTTTATGACCGATTATCCCATGCACGCCGCCATGCAGGCATATTTTGCCGCCATCAACGACTTCTATCTCAAGCAGCCGGCGCTGTGGCAACGCGACGACGGCTGGGACGGCTTCTCCTGGATCAACGCCGACGACGCCGAGCGCAGTATTCTCTCCTTCCGCCGCAACGGCGACAAGCCGGCGGACGAGCTGCTGGTCCTGCTCAACTTCACGCCGGTCTACCGCGAGAGCTTCGGCATCAACGTGCCTCACGCGGGACAGTGGCGGGTCGTCTTCTCATCGGACGAGCAGCCCTTTGGTGGATTTGGTCTGTGTCCGCGTGACACGCTTTGCACCGCTCTGCCGACCGCTCCCGACAGTGAGCAGCACTATATCACCCTGCCGCTGCCGCCTTTGAGTGCCGTTATCTTGCGCGCCGAGCCCAAAAAGGCATCCCGCGCACCCAAAACCACGTCTTCCACCGAGACCGCAGCGCCTCGGAAAAGCAATAGAAAAACAAAACAATCATGATACGGGAGGTATTACCATGAAACAGAAAAAAGAATGTGTTGCCATGCTGCTTGCAGGCGGTCAGGGCAGCCGACTCTACGCACTCACCAAGAAAACAGCCAAGCCCGCCGTCCGCTTCGGCGGCAAGTATCGTATCATCGACTTTCCCCTGTCCAACTGCATCAACTCGGACATTGATACCGTCGGCGTACTGACCCAGTATCAGCCGCTGGTACTCAACGAATATATCGGCAACGGCCTGCCCTGGGATCTGGACCGCAACATCGGCGGCGTTAAGATCCTGCCGCCCTATCAGGGTCAGAACGGCGCGGATTGGTACAAGGGTACCGCCAACGCCATCTATCAGAATATGGAGTTCATCGAGCAGTACAACTGTGACTACGTGCTCATTCTCTCCGGTGACCACATCTACAAAATGGACTACGCCAAGATGCTGGATTACCACAAGGAAAAGGGCGCGGACTGCACCATCGCCGTCCTGGATGTGCCGATCGAGGAGGCCAGCCGCTTCGGTATTATGAGTGCTTACGATGACGGCACCATCTACAAATTCACCGAAAAGCCCAAGAATCCCGACTCCACCAAGGCGTCCA
>JAFTSR010000279.1 GCA_017467225.1 Clostridia bacterium
AACTTCCCGTGCTTCCATACTTCTCACAGCGCCACGCGCAGCTCATCGCCGCTGTAGCTGACGGTTACTTCCTCGCCGCCGACGGTACGCAGGATCAGCGTGCGCGTGCGGATCAGCGTGGGGAAGTCGCCCTTTCGCGCGCCGACGGTCAGCACACGTGCCGCGTCATCCCAGTGCAGATCGACCTCGGCATACTCGCCGCGCTCGTAGGCGTAGCCGTCGCCGCTGTCCTCATACAGCGTAAAGTCGGCGTCCGCGCCCGGGTAGACCGTGACGGTGTAGGGCGCATCGGGCAGCTCGTCCACGTACTGCATGACGGGCGAGGTCGGGATAATGCTGCCGGCACGGACAAACAGTGGCATGGAGTCGATCGGCGTGTCTACGGTCACAGTCCAACCGCCCGTGTGGCGCTCGTTCGTCCAGAAATCGTACCAGTCCGCGCCATCGGGCAGGTAAACGTCCTTGACCTTGGGCGCGTCGAGTGCTGCGTCCGCACCCTCGTAATACTGCGGCTCAACCACCGGGCTGACCAGCAGCGATTTTCCGAACAGATAGGTCGTATCCTCGGCAAGAGCGTGCGCGTCATGCGGAAAATCGCAGGCCAGCAGACGGATAAAGGTCGCATCGTGCGCCGTGACCTGCCATGCCGTCGCGTAAATGTAGGGCATGAGCGTGTAGCGCAGACGGATAAACTTCAAAATGGCATCGTAGAACGGCTCGCCGGCCTCGCCAAAGCGCCAGATCTCGCGCGGGAAGGTGGTGCCGTGGGAGCGCATGACCGGCAAAAAGCAGCCGAATTGCAGCCAACGCACGTACAGCTCGCGGTAGCCCGGGTCGCTTACGGTGCGGTAGGGAATGCCGCTGTTGAAGGTCGCCTCACCGCGGCTTGGGAAAAATCCGCCGATGTCCAGCGTCCAGTAGGGCAGACCCGAGGCGCAGTAGTTGAGACCCTCGGCGATCTGCTTTTTCATCTCCTCGTAGGAGCCGCCGATGTCGCCGCTCCAGACGATTGCGCTGTATCTCTGCTGCCCGGCGTAACCCGAACGGGTCAGATTGACCACGCGCTTACCCTCGTCTTCTGCGCGTCGGGTGTAGTTGTAGACGTTTTTGGCGTGCAGCAGCGAGAACAGATTGATCTTGCGGCTGTCAAAATAGCGGCGGTAGTTGGGCATGACGCGCCCTTTGAGCTCCTCGGCGGTGATGCGGTCGCCGTACCCTTGCTCAAACGGCTCGGTCGCGTCGCACCACCAGGCATCAAAGCCGTGGCGACGGACGTTCTCCAGCTGCGCGGCGTAGGTGGCGCAGGCTTGGGGATCGAACACGTTATAAACACCGCCACCGCCGAAGGTGCCGTCGTCGGTCAGAAGGTGATCCTTCTCATACAGCTCGCGGAAGCTGTCGCCGCCACGGGTGTTGGGCCAGACCGAGATCATGACGTGGGCGTGGTTTTGGTGAATGTCCTCGCACATGCCCGTGGGATCGGGATAACGGCTCTCGTCGAAGGATTTGTCGCTCCAGGTGCCCTCGCGCCAGTAGTTCCAGTCCTGGACAATCAGGTCCAGCGGCACGCCGCGCCGGCGGTATTCATGCAGAACGTCCAGAATTTCCGCCTGCGTGTGATAGTGCTCCTTGCTCTGCGCGTAGCCGAACAGCCACTTGGGCATCATGGGAACGCTGCCGGTCAGGCGGCGATAGGCGGCGATGGCGCCGTCGATGCTGTCCGTGCCGCAGAAATAGAAATCGCCCATGTCCACCGCGTCGGTGTAGAAGGTGGTGCCGTAAATGTCGCGCGAGAAGGTGGAATACGCGCCGGTGTCCACAAAAATACCCCAACCGCGGCTGGAAACGAAGAAGGGTACGGGCGCGGTGTTGTTCATCTGATACAGCTCGATGGGGGACTCGCGTCGATCCAGCGTGCCAAGACCGTACTGACCAAGACCGTGGATGCGCTCATCCCGGGCAAGGCCCATGGACAAATAAAAGCGGTAGCCGTGGCGTTGCTCGGTGTCAAGGGCAGTCAGATGGGTGCCGTCGCCACCGCGGCTTGTGTGGTGCGGAACGGTGACGGTGGTGTCGAGCAGCTGCAAGGGACGCTGCGCCAGGCGCAGAATTTCCTTGCCGCCGCGCAAAAAGCGCATGGCAAGGGTGTGACGGCGGATCTCCAGGGCAACTTTGCCGTGGGTGATGCATACGCGGTCGGGAAATTCTCTCAGCGTGGGTGCTTGCGTGTCGGGCGTGGCGACGACAAGGTCGCCGATATCCTCGCAAAACTCGTGCTTGGTGCAGGAAATGCGCAGAATATCCGCGCCGACGGTCTGCACGCGCAGCTTCAGCCCGTTGTCGACGGACAGATGGACGGAATTATCGTGAATGCTGTAATCAATGAGCTTCATTGGGTGACCTCCGTGCTTTTTTTCTATTATATCATGCGTCTGACATGCTGTCAATCGCTATTTTCGCTTTTTTTGCGCTTCGCTCTTGACAACATATAAAAAATAGCGTACAATAAGAGAGACAAGGTGGATTTCTCTCCGCCGTATACGACTATATACAATAAGGAAGAAAAATGATGTCCGATTGCACTCTGTCTATTTGCATGCCGCCCGTTCTTTTGCGCCTTCTGCACACACTGGAGGCGGCCGGTTACCCGGCGTATCTGGTCGGCGGCAGCCTGCGCGACGCTTTGCGCGGCGTGCCACCCCATGATTTCGACGTCACCACGCCGGCCACGCCCTCGCAGATGCTGGCTGTTTTTGCGCGCGCCGGGCTGCATACCATCGAAACCGGCCTCAAGCACGGCACGGTGACCGTGATGGTCGAGGGAGAACCGATCGAGTGCACCACCTATCGCGTTGAGAGCACCTATTCCGACGGTCGCCACCCCGATGCGGTTTGCTTCACCGACCGCATTGCCGATGATCTTTGTCGCCGCGATTTTACGGTCAACGCTATGGCTTGCCGCCTGCCTGACGTCGGGCGGAGCGATTTTTGCTGCGACCGGCCGCTGATCGTGACAGTCGGAAGCGATGCGGAGCTGGTAGATCTGTGGGAGGGACGCGCCGACCTTGCCGCCGGTGTGCTGCGCTGTGTGGGAGATCCGCAGACGCGCTTTGAGGAGGATGCTTTGCGTATTTTGCGCTGTGTCCGCTTTGCCGTTCAGCTGGGATTTGAGGTTGAGGAGCAAACGCGCCGGGCGCTCAAGACGTGCCGGGAAAGACTGGCGCTGGTCTCGCGGGAGCGCTGCGCCGCCGAATGGCTGCGGCTGCTGGAATGCGGAAAACCCATCGGGTACGGTCTGGAGCTGATACGGGAGACCGATCTTTGGGCGTACGTTCTGCCCGAAATGCCCGAACTTCCCGATGCACTCGGTATGCTGCGCGCCGCCGCGCTGCCGCCCGAGGCACCACTACGGATTGCGGCATTGCTGCATTCGGCATACAATATATATAGGAAGAAAACTTTTCAACCGGCGGACATTTCGACCGTCGCACGGCACAGCTGCCGCACCCTGAAGCTGTCAAATGCCGTGACGGCACAGGTTGCAATGTATGCCGCCGTGCCGGATGAGGCACTGCCGACCGACGCGACTGCGCTGCGCCGCCTGATGGCGAGATGCGGCGAAAAAACAGAGCAGATGCTGCTTTGGTGGGCGATCTCCCGCATGGATGCGGCCGAGCTGCCGGCCGATGCGCTGCCACAGGAATATCACGCAGCGCTGGCGACGTGCCGCGAGATTGCGCAGCGCGGCGATTGCCTGACGGTCGGCGAACTTGCCCTGGACGGCCGCGCACTGGTGGCGCTTGGCCTGCACGGACGGCAGATCGGCGCGGCGCAGGCGCAGCTTCTGGAGGCTGTGCTGCAAAATCCCGAAATAAACACTCCTGCCGCGCTGACGGAGATCGTACTGAGTGCGCTGAAAAACGGCACGCTTCCGCAGTAGATTTCTGCAGCTTGTTACGAAAAAATAAGAAAAAATCGAAAAAAATTGAAAAATGTATGATTTTTCCTAAAAAATTTTTCAAAAGTGTATTGCAAAAATTAAGTTTATATGGTATAATACGGGTAAGCACCATGGAAATCGTGATTTGAGAGGAAAGAATGTTCAGGATAGCGATTTGCGATGAAATGCAACCACAGGCGACCGAGCTTGCGGAGGCGTTGCGTGCCTTGGCGGATGAACTTCCGGGCGAGGAATACGTGATCGACGTCTTTCGTGGCTTTAAGCCGTTGCAAAAGGCAATGAGCGAATGTGTCTATCAGCTGCTTTTCCTGGAAACACGGGTTGGTGGTATCAGCGGGATCGACTTTGTACGACGCCTGCGCCTGACCGATGAGGAGACGGACGTTGTCTTCTGCTCCGGTGAGGCTGACAGTGCTCTCGCAGCGTACAGCGTTTACCCTGTGGGATATCTCCTGAAGCCTGTTGACAGAAAAAAACTGAGGGACGTGTTCCGCCATGTGGCAGACAAGTACCGTCAAAAGCCTTCGATTGTGCTAAAAGGGATTGACGGTGGCGAGCACCTGATCAGCGTTGACGACATCCTCTATATAGAGGTGTTCGGCTCCGAACTGGACGTGCACTGCAAGCGCGGTGTTGTTCTGTGCGCGGGTACGCTGGCTGAGGCTTGCAACTTGCTCACGTCGCAAGATTTCTATCGTTCCCATCGAAGCTTCATTGTGAATCTGCGCCATGCGGTCGGTATCGAGCGCTGCCAGTTCAGAATGATCAACGGCGACACCGTCGCGGTGGCAAAAAACCGATACACTGAGGTCAAAGCGGTGTTTGAGGCTTATGCCGGCGTGAAGCAGGTGGCGTCTGACTGCTGAGGACGCGAACGTGCGCAGTGGCTCGCAACGCGGCGCATGCTTCCCCACAATCTTCCACGTGCG
>JAFTSR010000280.1 GCA_017467225.1 Clostridia bacterium
CGGTCTCTCCCGCTTCGTTGACCACGCGTTGCTGAAAAAACAGATTCTCCGTCCACGGGTCGATGCTAATACTAACGGGTGCACTCGGCAGATGTTCAGCCAACACCGTCAGATCTCCGGTGTAGAAATGATATCTCAGTATCCGATGATTAAATATACCCTGATGGTTTTCACCAACACCGACGAGCTCAGTATTGCCCAAATAAAACACCAGATCATCCGCCGCAGAGCTCGGCGAGATCACCATACAATCGGAAGCCATCAGTACAAGGTTGGCACAGGGCCAACCGCTGTGATCGCATAGCGGGTCGCTGCATGCGGAAAATATCTCTCTCGTCTCCAGATTTATCACGGTTCCCATGGACGTATACAGCAAATTATTAAAAAACATTCCCTGCTTTCCGGAACCCAGAGACACCGAAGAAATAAGGGTGCGGTAATCCCCATTTTGTAATTGATTTTCTGTGTTGGAAGGTGTCTCATGATTTTCAGGCGGTGTGATCACCATATCGGGTGGGAGATCCCGCGTCGTCGCACAGGAGGGGAGCAGCAAGCAGAGTGCGAGGGCGATAAGTAGGAAACGAAATTTTTGCATATAAGCCTCCTTACACATGAAATAGATGGTATCTGACAAAAAGCGCCCTTTCATGTTTATTATAGCATACACGCCTCGGCATGTCAACAGTTTACACAAAAAAACGTAGAATTCGCAAGAATATATGTGTTTTTTACCTTATCGACGCAATATACCATCCGTTCTGCAAAAATTTCCTCTCTGCTCTTTACAAAGTCACAAATTCATGGTACAATATAGGGGAATGCTCTCAAAGGAGAACTGTATCTATGCAAACAAGCGGAGCACCGCAGTCACGTGCCCTGTCCGTGGGAATCTACACGCTGGGCTGCAAGGTCAACCAATATGAATCCGAGGCGATGGCGGAATATCTGTGTGAGCGCGGCTTCGATGCCCACGGCGCACATCCGTCCGAGATCGCCGATGCCTATATCATCAACACCTGCACCGTCACCGCCGAGTCCGACCGCAAGGCGCGGCAGTTCGTTCGCCGTGCGCTGTCGCACAATCCCGACGCCTACGTGGTGGTCACCGGCTGCCTGGCGCAGACCAATGCCCAAAGCATTGCCGCCATTGCCGGTGTGGATGCCGTGGTCGGCAACCGCGATAAAATGAAGGCCGCACAAATCCTGTGTGAGCTGGTGGCGCGCGGTGAAAAAAACGATGCGCCGATGGTCGACGTTCCCACGCTGGACGGCGCGGAATTTGAAGAGATGTCCATCTGCGCCTTCTCACGTACCCGCGCTTACATCAAAATCGAGGACGGCTGCGAGAGCCGCTGCACCTATTGCATCATTCCCGACGCGCGCGGACATATCCGCTCCAAGCCCTTGGACGAGGTGCTTGCCGAGGTGCGCACGCTGAGCGAAAACGGCTGCCGCGAAGTCGTTCTGACCGGCATTGAAACTGCCTCCTGGGGTAAGGACCTCGGCGATGACGTCGATCTTGCCGATCTGCTTTGCGCGGTCGATCGCATCCCCGGCATCGGTCGGGTGCGCCTGGGGTCGCTTGACCCCTCGCTGATGAAGCAGCGCTTTGTCGATCGCATCGCCGCGCTTCCCTCGCTGGCACCGCATTTTCATATCTCCATGCAAAGCGGCAGCAGCAGCGTGCTGGCGCGCATGAAGCGCAAATACAACCGCGACCAGGCGCTGGCAGGCATTGAACGCCTCCGTGCCGCCATCCCGGGCGTCATGCTGACCACCGATATTATCGTCGGCTTTCCCGGCGAGACCGACGAGGAATTTGCCCAGACGTTGGATTTTGCCCGTCGTGCCCGCTTTTTGATGGCGCATATTTTCCCGTACTCTCCGCGCGCAGGCACACCGGCCGCCGCCATGCCCGATCAGATCGCACCCGAGGTCAAGCACGCAAGATGGCAGGCGCTGGAGAAGGTAACGGCCGACATTCGCGCCGAACTGCTTCGGGAGATCGTAGATAAAAAAGAGCCGCTGCAGGTGCTGTTTGAAACCTGGACCGACGGCATTGCCACCGGACACACGCCAAGCTTTGTCGAGGTGTCCGTTCCGTCCGACCGTCCGCTGGGCGGACAAACGCTGCCCGTCTTGCCACTCGCCCTGAGAAAAGACGCCATCGGCCTTGAGGGCACGCTGCTCTCACCATCCGCCATTCCATCCAAAGGAGACGCCACCCATGACTGATCTGACCCCAAGCATGCCCGATGCTATGCAAGACACCATACCGACCTTACCCGACGATCTGTCGCATCTGATACCTGCCGAGGATGAGGCGCTGGAGGCCTTCATCCGCGACGCCGGACTGTTTATGAATACCTCACAGCTTCGCCTGTGTCTGACACAGCTGCAAAAGGCACATGAGGAGGCAAGTCTTGCCGCCATTCGTCTTTTGGACGCGCTGTGCCGGGTGCACACCCTGCGTCCCGAGGCACAAACGCTGATGGGTCTGGACACCGATGACCCCAACCACGCCGACGCGCTCTCCGCGCTGATCTGCCGCTGTCGTGATGCAGATGCCCGTCGCACGACGCCACCCTTGCAGCTGCGCACCGTCTTGGACGCCATTCATCACGACATCTCCGCAAGGATGTCCTCCCCCGTTTACGATCGCGATGCCTCGCTGCGCTTTACGCTGTGCGATGCCGCCACGGCGGCTGTACTCTCCACAGACGGCTACGCGCCCAGGACGACCATGTACGTTGCCTCGTCCGCGCTGCAGCTGATCTGCCACGATCCCCAGCAGCCCAAGAAGCACACCCACCGCCAGTCCACCGATCGCCTCTGCCTGGTTTACGCCGCAGACGAGCAGCCGACCGACGCGCATTGTCGCGCCGCCTGTGCGCTGTTTGAGACTGCACAGCAGCAGCACCTTTTGCACACCGTGCAGGCCATCCCACAGCACTTGCTTCTGCCTGCCGCACTTGCCTGCAGCGGCAAGGGTCTGACCGTCGATCTGTCCTGCCTTCCCACCGCCGATCAAGCAGGCACGCCGCAGCCTTCCGACGCAGTTTGCAAGGCACCGGGTGGCTGGCTGATCTCCGTTCCCACCGACCGTCTGGAGGCGCTGCAAAAGCTTGCCGCTGCCTTCCCACTGACCATCGCGCCCTTTGCCTTGCCGCGCAAGGATCACCTGGTCGAGTTTTCCCCGCTCAGCGGCAAAAAGCCGGTGCGCATCCCGCTCGATCTTATGCGCTCCATGGAGTTCTCGTTCTCCTACCGTCTGACCGACGACCGTCCCGGCACAAACGATCAGCCGCCGACCTCCCTGCCGATCACGCCGCTGCTTTTGCGTGATGAGCACGCCGATGCCTACGTGCAGCTGGCCGACGGGCAGGGCTGTCAGTCCTGGTACGTCCGCGCTGTGACGCTGCCTTTGGATGATGGCTACCGGCCTGCGGCCTTTTCGCAGGCAATATCCACGCTGCAGCAAGCGCTGACGGATGACGGCTGCGCCGATCTGTCCGACGCTGCGCTGGCTTGTGGCTTTGAGATCTCTCCCACGCTCTCCCGCACAACCCTTTGGCAAAACGTACTGCAGATGTACCACACGCTGGAAGAACGTCCGATGCACCTTTTGCCCTTCGCCCTGCAGCATACCGAGCAAGAGGCGGCCGGTTCGCGGTGCGTGCTTTGCATGATCTGCCACAAGCCGCAGCCCGATCCCGAGGCGCAGCCGCGCCCGACTTCGCCTGCGCTTCTCACCGATCAGCTGCCGCTGCCTGCTGAATGCTCGCTGGTGCACGCCGAGCAGCCTGAAGTGCTGGTCGTGCATACCGCGGCCTTCCCGCCCACGGGTCTTGCCGCCACGCTGCACGATGCCGGCGGCAACGTTCGCACGCTGCGACTTGACCGAAGCGAGGAATGCGCCACCATCCTGGCAGATGCCATTCACGCCGCGCGTCTGGTGCTGTTTGCCGATGCGGACGAGCAGCTGGAGCGCGTGCTTTCGCACCGCCGCGTGCAATACGCGCTGGTCTCCTTGGTCGAGCGCGACGGACTCTGCCTGGCGCAGGGGGCTTCCGTCTGCTCCCTTTGCCGCACGGGACTCTATGACGAGGTTTTAGCAGAGCTGCCGAATTGCGCACCCATCGACGCGTTTGCCTCTGCCTTCCCGCTCTCCGTCGGCTACGTCCGCGACCCTGACCGTCCGGACGAGGCACCACTGCTGCGTCCGCTGCCCGACACGCTGCTCTTGCTGCGCGAGGATATTCCCGTCGGCGACCCGATGGTCGAGCTGTTCCGCGATCCCGAGGCCACCGAACGCAATATTCTTGCCGTGACGGGCACCGAGGACGGTCGCTCTGCCGCCGTGCGTCTGAGCGCTGCCGGCGGACATCTGATTGCCTTTGCGGACGGTTTTACCCCCGGTCAGCTGCGTCGAGCCGTCCAATACTTCCGTTGAGGGCAAAAAATCAAAAAATATTCTGTATTCTTCTAAAAAAATTAAA
>JAFTSR010000281.1 GCA_017467225.1 Clostridia bacterium
AAAGCTGACGGTATCGCCCACATACGGACGAATGATTTCACGCAGTTCCGGCATTTCCTCAAACAGCTCGTCCGCATTCAGCGTCGGCTTGTGATACAGATGCTCAAACAGCACGTTCTTCATTTCGACCGCACGGCTGAGACGCTCCTTCAGGCGCTCGTCATCGTACAGATCGCACACCTGAATGCCGGTCTTGGCGTATTTATCCGAATAAAACGGTGCAATACCGCTTTTGGTGGAGCCAAACGACCGTCCGGCCAGGCGCTCCTCTTCGTATGCATCCTGCAGTACGTGATAGGGCATCAGTAGCTGGCAACGCTCCGAGATCATCAGGTTAGGAGCCGGCACGCCTTGATCGGTGATGCTTTTGAGTTCTGCCACCAGCTTGCGTGCATCCAACGCCACACCGTTGCCGATGATGTTGGTTACGTGCGAATAGAACGAACCGGAGGGCAGGATGTGTAATGCAAACCGGCCGTAATCGTTGATAATGGTATGACCGGCGTTGGCACCGCCCTGAAACCGGATGACGATATCCGATTGTGCTGCCAATACGTCGGTGATCTTGCCTTTTCCTTCGTCGCCCCAGTTGGCGCCTACGATAGCTTTGACCATGCTGCGTAAACCTCCTGAAATACGGTAGTTGAAAAACCTGCTTGTCCTACTTGTGACATAAGAAAACGCGGGCGAAATCACCTGCGTTTTTAAAGACAGTTATACCGGGCCGTTGCCGTTGCCGCCGTTACCGCGGCCACGGCGACCGTGCCCATTATAGCGACCGTCATGCGACTTTTTCAGATCGGAGATCTTTTCGTCGCTGGTCGCCTTGAATTTGCTCATCATATCCTCGAAATTGCTGCCGCTGTTGGAGGAGGAATGCCACTCAAAATCACCGGGGCGGTGGGAGACCGGGGCGGCCTAGCGCGGCTGTCGGCGCTGCTGAGGTGCGGCTTCGGTCGCTTTTTTGATAGACAGAGCGATCTTTCCATCCGGTGAGACGTTGATGACCTTGACCTTGACCTGCTGGCCCTCGGTCAGGAAATCGCGGATTTCACGCACGTAGGTGGGCGCGACCTCCGAAATGTGCACCATGCCGGTGGATTTATCCGGCAGTTCCACAAACGCACCGAAATTGGTGATGCTGGTGACTTTACCTTCTACGATAGCTCCGACTTCGAATTGCATAACTGGTCGCTGTCCTCCTGCTGTAGGCTGCTGTGAATTTTAAATGCCCATGGCATTGATAACAAAGTTATTTGGGAGTTTCTACGTAAACTTCCTGGCCGCCGTAGGTATACCCGTCTTTATACGCTTGCTCTTCCTGCAACTTATCCGGGTTTTCCATTTGGCTCTCCATATCGCTGTTTTCTACGCCGAGCTGGGCGGCGAGCTGTTGCTTGTCGGCCAGCACCTGCTCCCGGGCGCTGATCTCCAGCTGTACCTGAATGAGCATGACGATGGCATAAATGGCGAATACCACGAGGGCGATGCGCAAAAAGATGCTTTTCTTTTTCTTGGTGGTCGTGCGATAGGTCTTGCGGGCCACGGTCACCGCCCTCCTTCCTTGCCGATTTAAACTTACAGACATAAATATCTAATTTATTATATAACGCCTTCCAAACAGAATGCAAGTGTTTTTTGAAAAAAGTCGTGTATTTTTCACAGAAATCT
>JAFTSR010000282.1 GCA_017467225.1 Clostridia bacterium
GCCCGTGCGTGATGTGCCTGGCCGAAAAATCCGCGCTCGGGAACGGGATCGTACCCACCCGGGCAAAAGGGATTGCACCGCAGGATGCGGTAGAAGGTCAAAGCACTTCCCACAAAAAAGCCACGTTTCTGATAAGCTTCAACAGCATAGGCGGAGCATGACGGATAAAACCGGCATGTCGGGCGGCGTTTTCTTGGAGAGAGATATTTTTGGTACAGGCGAATCAGCCAGATACAAACGTGCTTCATGTGTCGGTATCGCCATCGGGAACCGTCGCGGACGGTGTCGGCAGGAAGAACTGCAGTCGGTCAAACGCCCGTCGCAATTCCGCTTCGATATCTCCGCTCTTTTTTCCCACAATGGTCGGACGCGCAGCGATCACCACCAAAAAGCCGGTCTTGAGTCGACCCTCCCGGCAAATGGCGCGATAGCCCTCGCGGATGATCCGCTTGGCGCGGTTGCGCACGCAGGCACCGCCCACCTTTTTTGTGACCGAAATGCCGACGCGGTTGACCATTTTGCGCTCAGGATGAGCCAGCATCAATCGGCGCGCCGCATAGTCCTTGAGCACGTATACGGTGACACTTGCTCCCGACGCACGGCTTCCCTTCTGGTACGCCTTATTATAAAGATGGTGCTCCTTGATCGCGGCAAACTTCATGTTTTTTTCCTTCACTTGATGCAGCACGGACTGTCATTGCTTCCACGCTGTCGTGTTTTTTGTTCGCCGCTTACCTGCTTGTCCGGGCGTTCGCGACGAAAAAACGCTCGTGACAAAAACCCCGACGCCACAAACATCAAAAGCAATACGGTTTACAGCTGTCGGAGGTTTTATGTGATTCAGTTTTCGGGTGAGAATCAGTAGGTGAGTCTCTTTCTTCCCTTAGCGCGTCTTCTCTTGAGAACGTTTCTGCCGTCAGCAGTCTTCATTCTCTTGCGAAAACCGTGCTCAACTTTTCTCTGGCGCTTCTTGGGCTGATAAGTTCTGAGCATTTGAGATTACCTCCTTTAGTTTCGGTACGTTGGAAACAAGCAGCACACCCAAGCACGCAGCGGCGCTTTGTGGTGCTGTACTGTTACTCGCCGTGGGGCAAGCCCACTTTTACACAATGACAACCTATATTATATACGAAAATCGCCAAAATGTCAAGTAATTTCTAAGATTTTTATCAAAAATCTTTTGAAAAATTTATTATTTTTCCGCGGACGCGCCGTTATTGCCAAATTCCTTCAGCGCATTAGCATCATCTTTTGTCAGTTTTACCGTCTCATTTTCCGCTTCGCCATAATAAGCGAACAGCGAAGCGATCGGCGCCTCGGCATCGGTCGCGCCGACATAGTAAAAATCAACAGCCAAGCCGATCAGATCGTCCGTCATGCTGACATCGTCGAAAACGTAGCGGCGATAATTGTAAACATCCTTCTTCCCCACGCGCGGCATGCCCGTCGGTTCCAGAATGTGTGACGTCCACGCTGCCTCATCATCATTATCGGTAGGGTCGCCCGGCGTGGCGTCAGTGATCACACGCAGACGCACGGCGATCACCTCGTCGTCGCGGGACGGAATATCGGTCAGCTTGAAATCGTCCGCCAGATGCTCCAACGTGCTGTTATTATAGCGCACCACCAGCTGCAGCTGCTGTGCATCGGGTATGATGACTGAGTCTGCGATCCAGAAGTAGCCGTAAGCCTCCTCGTTGGTGCTGACGGGGTCAAGCTTACTTTGCGTGATCATGCGCAGATCTTCTCCGCTTTGCAGATAAGCTGCATACAGACGGTCGTTCATGGTCAGCGCCTTCATATTGGCAGGGACGCTTTCCATGGTATTGATGCGCCAGATCATCACGACAAACACCAAAGCCGCCAGCGAAACAAAAAACCATTTGATCACTTTGCCAATACGGGTCAGGGTCTTGTTCGGATAGCGCTCCGGGTGGCGCACCGCCTCATCGTCCAGATCATCCAGCGACGGACGGTTGTTATTATATTCGCTCATATGCGTCTCCTTATGTCATATGCTTCAGACGGTCCAGCGCGTTTTGCAGAATGATCTGCGCGCTGAGCGTATCGATCACCTGCTTGCGCTTTTGTCCGCGGGTGTTGGTCTCGTTGAGAAAGCGAGAGGCTGCCATGGTGGTCATTCTCTCATCCACAAAGCAGATGGGAATGTCGGGAATTTTCTCCTCCAAAAGCCCTGCGAAAATACGCACGTGCTCGGCGCGGTCGCCATAGCTGCCGTTCATATTGACCGGCAAGCCGACCACAACCGCGACGGCCTTATGCTCTGCCGTCGCATCCGCCACGGCGCGTGCCGTCTTATCCATACCGCCGGGCGCGATGGTGCCAAGACCCGACGCCAAAAAGCGCGCGGCGTCCGAGACGGCCAAGCCGGTGCGGACGTCGCCAAAATCCACGCCCAGAATGCGCCCCGTCGTCTCCTTCAACTGTTCTATGGTTACGATCATATCTTTTCCTCTTACTTTACAGCTGTCCTGCCGTCTGACGGATGAGCAGCCTGTTATCGTCGGGCTGAACCTTTGCCTCGTGCGCCGCCTTATTGCGACGGATCGCACCGCAACGGCGGCAGCGGTGGATAATGATATACCCCTTCTTGGCGTCGGGCTCGACGCGGATCGGCTCCAGCTCGCCGCGGCATTCACACGCACGGTCACCGGGAAATTCGTCCACGTGCAGCGACCACAAGCAGAACGGGCAATGATTGCGGGAGGTATATCCCAGCGGCTCGACCTGACGGCCGCAATGTGCGCAGACAAAGCCTGCGTCGTTTTTGGTAAATCGCTTTTGCTCGGTCATGCCGCGCCTCCTTTTACCCCGGAATAAGGCAGGGGAACTTATTCAAAAGCTCCCCTTGCCGAAATGTCAAAATCAAATTACTTCTTGAAGCCTGCCGTCTTGGTAATACCCTCGTCGCGCTTATCCAGATCGGGCACGCTCTGACCCTGAATGATGATATCCACGTCAGAGTTATCACGCTGGTAGGCATCCAGCTCCATGTCCGAGAAGTCCTCGCCGCCGGTATAGCAGGCGCGGATGTTATCCAGCTTGAGCACAAGACCGGAGGCCTCGCTGTTCTGGAAGGTGTAGAAGCGGAAATAATCTATGGCGGTCACATCAATCTCGCCGCTAAGGCTGGCGGTTCCAATATCCAAATACACGGTGTTCCAGCCCTCCTCAAGGTCCATATCCTTGAGCGTCGCAATAACCGCCCACTGCAGCTCCTCCTGGTCGCAAACGCCGGCAGAGCTGATCTCAAAATACATCTCACGCACACCGGCAATCAGCGCTTCCACGTCATCGATGTACAAATCGAAAGCCACAGTATCGCATCCGGTAATATCCACCGTATCACGCAAATTGTGGCTGGCAACAAAGCTGTCGCCGCCCAGCTTGACCGACAGGCTCGTGTCACCTTCGGTTTTCTCATTTTTATCCAGCGTAAAGCCACTGACGCGGGTATCGCAATCAAAAAGCCCTACCACATCTGCTTCCTCGCGCGCAGCAAACGGCACGCACAGCAGCGCCAAAAGGCAAACAACAGTCAAAGCAATCCATACCTTTTTCATAGAAACGTCCTCCGCTCATGAAAATTCTATTCATTCTATTGTATCATATTTCCCGGCGTTTGTCAAGAAAAAAATGCGTCCGTTTGCAACTTTAGCACAAGAAAAACGGTGTCCGCATGACTGCAGGCACCGTTTCTTGGATATTATTCCTCGTCCTCACCGTCGATGGCGATCAGATCGTCCTCCTCCAGCTCGCATGCGAACTTCTCGCCGCAAGCGGGGCAGGTCAGATTTTCGGGCTCGACCGACTCGTCAAAGCAAATTGCCTCGCCGCAGGAGGGGCAGGTGACCTCGTAGAAATCGCCGTCAACGTCCTCGTCGTCCAGCCAGTCCTCGTCGTCATCAAACTCATCCTCATCGTTGTCCTCGTAGTCCTCATCCTCCAGCTCTGCGTCCAGATAATCTTCTACGTCAGACAGATCCTCGTCGATCTCCTCGATATACTCACGCATATCCTCCAGCTCCTCGACAACCTCGTCAAGA